>JAJZQE010000055.1 GCA_021847685.1 bacterium
TTTGCAAGTGGCGCGTCAATATCGACTTCTAGGTCGGGGTGAATCAGAACGGTTAGTTCGTATTCTTTCATATAGATTTCCTCCTCTGGAATCCTTATGGATGCTTGTTTCAAAGAACAAGCCGAGTTGATAACCCTTTGATTGTAGCAAAAAAGTGTGGATAAGTCTAGTAAACCGACACAATAAATACCGGCCGCACCTTTGACAAACTTACACTCGTATTTTTATAGTATAAGTACACCCAACAACCGTTTGGTGTACCTCTATCACGGAAGGATACTGCCATGAGTGGCAGCCGCGACGGGGACCAGTGGACGACTCCCGACGGGACGACCCACACAGTCAACTCTACCTCCGACCCGCGAGTCGGCGAAGGTGGGTACTACTACAACCAGCACGGTCCGGACGGCCATGCAACGGCCGTATACAACGCCGATGGGACGTTGGCGGACGTTCCCGCCAATAGCGACTGGACGGACGTGCCGCGTCAGGACTGACTAAGGACAGTCCAACCCTGGCAGACCTGAGCATGTCTGCCGTTGCCCCTTGGCAAAAAACAAAAACTGCTCATTTTCATGTTATAATAACAGTTATGAATAGAATTGCTGAAACCATCAAAAGCAATGACCTACAGGCCTATCAAGCCGAACGCTATCCGGGCACTCCAGACGGTGAAGATTTAGTTTTCACCGGAGAAGATTTTGCTGATACTGATTTTGCTAATTTCTCAATGGGCTTCACTGTTTTTGAAAAATGTAACCTCGACAGAGCAAAAAACCTCTACGGACAACCGATTACACTGACAGATTGCAGTGCCATAAGCATTGATTTAAGGGGCTTGGCGCTGGTAATTCACGCAGCTAGAACTGATTTTTCTCAGATGAAGTATGATGATGAAACCGTGCTGGCCAAGCCAGAAAATAACTCACCTTCCACGTTTGTTAATTGCACAATCGACCCCGACGCCATTGAGCATTTCAAAGCTCAAGGTGTTGTATTTGTTGAGGAATAAGACTCGCGTTATCTAACAATATCGTCATCAGGATGATGTGCCCCTGAAAGGGCGCGGTAACGCCTGCTGTTGATTACATAAAAACACGTAGATAAGTCTAGGGGCGGAACGAGCCGATTTATACTTTTAGCTATGGACTATGTAAAGACAATCGCGCTATACTAAGGTGAATCATAAGTTCACTCTCCAAGAAGCGTGAGCAAATAAAAAAAGATCGGACAATTCATGGACTGGCATATATCGCTACTATTTTTCTACGTGTTTGCAGTGCTTAAATCACTGGGCCAGCGCCGTTATTTACGTAAAACCAACATGCCATCAAGCGTCGTCGCGGCGATGAATTACACACTTGGTATCTTTCCTCTAGCCCTGGTCGTCGGACTACTACTGCCCCACCACATCAACTGGAGCTGGTGGGTCGTATTCCTACTTCTACTTGAAGGTCTAGCCATTGGCATCTGCAATAAACTATTCGTCCGCGCCATCAAACGCCTACCAATATCACTCTTTCAGACGCTCAACCAATCGGGCACGATATTTATCATCTTGGGCGGTTGGGTACTACTGGGCGAGACGCTTTCGATGCTACAAATTATCGGTGTCATTATCATCCTGGCGGCCGCCGTCTTGTCAGCTTTCGCCGCAAAGTCAAAGAAGCGAGCCCAGCCCATTCAACCCGGCACCGTAAAGCTTGTCCTAATCGCGGCTGTTATTATGAGCATCGGCCTTTTGGCTGAAAAAGCCGCCCTGGGATACATGGACGTCGGTGGCTATTTCATCTTTGGCCTGGGTAGCCAGTTGATATTTGTGACACTAATCGCCCTAAAGGATGTAAACAAAAAAGTCTGGAAAGCAGTGTCTAAATCGGATATACGCAACAATGTCGTCGTTGGACTACTGAGTGCACTCGCAGGTTTTTCGTACCTCTACACGGTCAATGCTGCTAACAATATCCCGCTCATCGTCTCGCTAAATTCATTTGTCCTGCCGCTCACCGCCCTTGGAAGCTACTGGCTGCTACACGAACGCGAAGACCAGCGCAAGCTTTGGGGATCGATCGCGCTTGGTATGATTGGCGTTTGCATCACCGCGCTTTAACAGACAACCAAAGCACTATCCATTGTCTACAAGTATTTTTTTATCCTAGCTTGGTCCTCGCGGTCTTTCTCATTTTTCGCATACAGCTCGATAAATGTAATTGTATTACGCGATTTTACGGCAACAAAAATTATTCGAACCTTATCATTACGGCCAAGATCAGCGACGTCGAGTCGCATTTTTACCACCTCGGTATCGCCTTGCGCACGCAGTACCGCTGCAATTTTACCGGCAAAAAATGCTTTGCGGTAATCTTGCATAACATCCTCTCCGTCGCGCGGTACATACAACGGCAAAATGTACGGCTTTACAGCCTCTATATCCAGCGGAATGGATCGCCACTTTTTCGCCAGGCGTTTTACGTCTTTTTTAAATTCAGGCGTTTCACTAAAGTTCATCGCTTGGCTCTGTGACCGCCGTTAACCCTGTACGATAAAAAACTCCTCGATAGTCAATCTTCTCGCCCTGTTTCGCTGCCAGCCATGGCGTATCATAATGCGATAACTCCGTCAGCTCTCTGGCGGTTTTATCGCTCAGGCGAGCTAGTGTTTCGTCAATATGTTGCAGTTCACTGGCACTAAGTTTTTCCAATTTGACGCTTTTACGTGGCAGATATTTCTTTTGGGTATTTCTAAAATATTCCGTCTCGGCTATCTCTAACTCTTCGTTTTTCTTCATGGCATCTATGACACCCTGAAAATCTTGAGCAACTGGCGTTGGCCCAAAATGATTACGTACATAGTTAAGGCCAGTTACAGAACGACCAGTCTTCTCGTAATAATCAAAGTCAATAAAATACAGCAGCTTATACAGCACCGTCTCGCCGACATTTGGCTTGGCGCCAACTTTCTCAAGTACGTACAGCAACACCTCGCGCAACTTCTGGGGGTCGGTCTTGGGATCAAGATCGCGTGGAACGATTTCTTCGGTAGCATCGCTGAAATTATAAGACGCCACAGGCTCGCGCACCATACTCGAAACACCATCAATTAGCTCGCTTGGCGCGATTTGGTAATACTCCGCCAGTGCCCGAATTTCATCCAGGTTTGGTGGTCGCCGATCTGCCTCTAGGCTGGCATAGGTAGCCCTAGCAATACCAATCGCGTCGGCGATATCTTGCTGGCTGGCGCCAGCTTGTTCTCGTAATTGTCGTATAGTTGTATTAAAACTCATAATCTTTTCCCACCGATTATGTTTGTTATGCTTACAGTGTAACAAATTCTACAATTTTAGTCAAGTATTGTGTATATATTTGTGGTATAATGTGGATAAGAAATTACACCGGTTGGTGTGAAATCTCCAGGAGGGCAACCGCCTGACGACCTACAACTCACCCGCCCCGAGAAGGAGACACCGTTTGAAAGAACAGGAAGCCCCTCTCGGGGCTTTTCCTTTTGTTATACTTCGCCTTTAGTTGTGGAAGAAATGTATAGATAAGTCTAGGGTCTACTCGAGTTGTAATGTCAAATAGGTTATAATAAATTCGTAAAAGCAGTCGCTCGGACTCGGTTCCGAGCAAACCCATAGCTCGCATTCGTATTAGATCACGTGCGAGCTATTTTTTTGTGCCGTAAGGGCTTTGGTTGGTAGGTTTTAGACTTACGCCGATTTTACTGGCCTGACTCTGCACTGAATCGGGTGTCCGCTTCATATCTAGGGCAATAATACGCGTAGGTGTATTACCTCTTGCAAGCGTTTTCAGCTGTGCATTTGCCGCAGGAGTCCAGGCTTTTCCAGAATTTGCTGGTGTCTTTGCCATATTTCTCACTTTCACGAGACCTATTGAAACAGTACGGCGGTCTCTAATACTGGATTGCGAACCGAGTCGCAATCCAGTACCGTTTACTCCGTACCCTAATCATTGAAACTTTTTTGTTTTAAGGAAAAGGGTGCTGATTACACCAAGTTGTTTACTTCCCACGCGCTTCCCTCTTTAAGAGGTAGTTCCATTATAATACTAAAACGTTACACTATATATTGTGTTATTTACATTTTGTATACGCTATATATGCTTATGCTTTTATCGGGTACC
>JAJZQE010000056.1 GCA_021847685.1 bacterium
TCAATCGAGACTCAGAAGAAAGGGTTTTACGATTGCCGAGATATTAATTATTATCATTGTCATCGCAATACTGGTTACTATTACTGTTGTTGCCTATAACGGCATCCAGCAACAAGCCCAAAACCTTCGCCGCCTAGATGATATCTATAAGGTATCTAGTCTGCTAGAGCTATACGCCAAAAATAATAATGGAGCATATCCGGCAACGACTAATAACAGTACGGCTAACTGGAAATCAATTGACGTTAGAACTGACAGCAACTGCTTTAATGGATCAGCTCAAACTGATTGGGTGCCTGGTATCGACTCGCTGCCTCAAAGTACGCCAAACACTGGTGGCTCGGCTGGAGTTGACGGTAATCCCGGTTGCTATTTGTACGCGAGTAATGGCAAAGACTTTGTATTATCGGCCTGGAATATGCTATCGACACCTACAACGGCATCGCCATATTATCGCCGTCTGGGCTTTCGATCATTTCAAACTTCAACCTCGACGCAATTTTATACCTGTAATGATGGTGTTACGGGTGGTTCAAATGGCGGTAAATACGATATTACGCAGGATTACTACAAACACTCTTACACAATTTCAAATATAACTAGTTGCGATGAAACGCCGCCACCTGGAGCGTAAAAAAAGACCTGGCATTAATCAGGTTGATCGTAGTAGGTTGACTTACTGTATTCGATAAGTCCTTCAAAAATCTCGCGGCAATAGTCGGACGAGTTTGCCAAAAGTTCATCATATTTTGCTATAAACTGGTCGTATGATATGCCAATTTCTTGATACAGTCGCCAGCTATCCATATCTCCCATGATTAACGGCTGCATCTTATCGACGGTCCAGACAAACAACGATTCTTTGTCGGCTTTTGATTCATAGTTTTGCATTGAACTTATCATGTCGCCAAATTCGTTAAATTCGTTTGATAATCTGTCAAGTGATTCACGTTCGCGGTCGATTTTGCTGTTGCGCTCGCTGCTGCTGGCGAATGTGTTTACGTCACCAGCGTATCTTTCTACGAAGTCATGGGTCAGTGCATATTTAAGTATTTTAGATATATCTAAGTCAATCTTATAGCGGTCATGGATATACCAACACAAGATCGCGACGGTCATACTATGCTCGATATCATTCTCGTGCCGATTGGTATTAGCCAAGTAGTGGGCTCGATTGATTAGCGACAAATCGATCAATATTTGTTGCAAGGACGAAAAAAGAGAGTCTGGCGTTGACATGGTGTTAGTATATCAAATACAAAGGTGTAATAACAATCATAGACTAATGAGGACGCTTCAAAGAGCGTGTTTACAGATACGAAAGGGTTGAGTATAATATAAACCAATATGCGTTGGCTTGAAACTGTAGTAAATGAGGCGATTGAACGTCAGCCTGAAGGTGAGATTTTGGTCTCATCTGGTGCTTCGCCATCTGGTGTTTACCACTTTGGTCATCTTCGTGAAGTTATTATTTGTGACGTAATCGTGCTTGCACTCAAAAAAATGGGCAGAGAGGCTCGTCATGTCCATGTTGTCGACGATTTGGACGGCTTTCGTAAGGTTCCGGTTAACCTGCCTGAAAGTTATGCCAAGTACCTGGGAATGCCACTGTGTGACGTGCCCGCGCCCGATGGTTCCAACCGAAGCTATGCTGATTTTTGCTTTGATCCTTTTTCGGCAAGTATGACAAAGCTTGGTATCGAGTTTGATACCATCTATTCGCACGAACGATACCGAAGTGGATTTTATGTACCAGCCATCGAGCGCTCACTAGACAGGCTTGACGCGGCAAAGAATGCAATTCAGGTTGTATCGGGCCGTAAGCTTGACGAAAACTGGTCCCCTATTCAGATTATGGAAAATGGCCGCCTAAAGAACCGTAAGTTTATCGGTATTAATACCGACGTCAAGACTATTTCGTATGAGACCGCTGAGGGTGAAGAAACATTTATAGCATATGGTGATGGTCAGGTTAAGCTTGATTGGCGTCTTGACTGGCCAGGCCGATGGTGGTTAATGCACGTTACGGTGGAGCCATTTGGACGCGACCATGCCACCAAGGGCGGTTCATATGACACCGGTGTCGCCATTTCCAGAGACGTCTACGATAACCTGGCACCGATTCCTGTACCTTATGAATTTATCAACCGAACTGGTGATACTAAAAAGATGAGCGCCAGCAAGGGTACTGGGGTTAATGCCCACGAAATTACAGATGTACTGCCTGCCGAAGTTATTCGATATTTTATGTTACGCAACTCGCCAGACAAGCGTCTTTTCTTTGACGAAACCGATGGTCTAATTAGATTAGTCGATGACTATGCCGAACTTCTGGCCAATAAAGACCACACCGAACTTGATGAGGAAGTCATTTATTTGAGCGCTCGCGGTGTAGTCGACAAGACGATTAGTAGCGTGCCATTCTCGCATCTTGTAGCGGCATATCAAGCATCCCTGGGTGATGTCGATAAGACATTAGAAGTAATTGGTCGGACCGAACACGTTACCGCTGTCAAGAATGAGGCTGACGTGATTCGTCGTGAGCTTGCCTTTGTCGATCACTGGCTTAAATTATGGGCACCTGAAAGCATCCGATTTAATCTTAGCGATAGTGTTGACCCAGCCGACTTTAGCGACGTCGAACTGGCCTACCTACGCTCTTTAGCTGCTGAAGTCAGTAACGCCCCAGCCGATGCCGATGGTAATTGGTTCCACGACTGTATTTATTCACATCGAGAGTCGAGCGGTCTTAAGCCAGGCGAACTCTTTACGGTGCTGTATCGGGCATTAATCGGCAAGACATCCGGCCCACGAGCAGGCTGGTTTCTTTCGATTTTGCCCCGAGATTGGTTGGTCAAGCGACTACTGATGAACGGTCAGCAAGATACAGATTAGCATCAAAGACGACTAGCCATATTGCTGCTGTTTATCCTAAACAAGAGTACAATTAATATATAACAATGTAACGAAAGGGCTTTTTGAAATGATGGGATACGGATATAACGATTATCAAAACATGATGGGCGGTTCAAACTGGGCTGTCGCGCCATTTATGTGGGTCACATATCTACTTGTAGTTGTTGTCTTGGTTCTTGCAATCATGGCTCTTTGGAAATACGTAAACAAAAAATAGCAATCAAGTAGGTCTATATATGATAGGCATCATAATGTAAACGAGCCTTATAAACACTTGTCAACATTAATTTTCATTGTAACTTGAGTATGAGCCGTCTCTGTATAATAGCCTAGGGTTACGTAGGGTGAGGCAGTAGCGTAACAATAATAAAAATATGTAAGCTCGTAGTTTGAACCTGGGTCTACTATACCAGTATTAACAGGATCAACTGGCATCCTACCATATGTCGAGGAATTAATAAAACTAAGCCAACTAGGCATAGAACTTAAATTCCATCCACCCGGCCCATTTCCGCCATAAGTGCTCGTAGCAAGAACACCGCCATGATCTGTGTTATAAAGTAACAAAGCTTGCTTAATCGATGAAAGATCCTGCGCGCGTACCGAATCTCGTGCCCGTTGCTGTATATTGCTATATGCCACAATCGTAATAGCCGCCAAAATACCAATCACCACGATGACTATAAGAAGTTCAACAATAGTAAAACCAGAAGATGCACGATTAACATCTTCGCGCCGCCATAAGTCTGGAGCTAGGCTACTCTCTCTCTCTCTCTCGATTACTGCGTATTTTAGTAGTTGCATAGTTGGTTGCAGTTTAGCATAAGAGGAATCAGGGCGTCAAACGACTTGCTTGTACTCACTACAGCCTGTTATTCCAGTGGTACTCCCTGAAATAAAAATAGTCACAAAATAACACCTCATGAGGTCCGTCCTCTTGATTCACCGTCCTCTTGATTCACTCCAATCTTTTGTCTTTCCGACATAGCCAACATTTTTGCGTAGTTCTCTTCCAGTATATTCTTTAGTTGCAGGATCCCATTCCTGAAAGATAATGACATCACC
>JAJZQE010000057.1 GCA_021847685.1 bacterium
GCGAACAACTTCACCAGCAGCTTCGGCGACAACTAGTTGGCTAGTGTTACGAGCAATTTCGGCCTCGATACCGGTACCAACTACAGCCGCTTCTGGCGCTAGTAGTGGCACAGCTTGCTTCTGCATACTTGAGGCCATCAAACTTCGGTCAACACGGTTCTTTTCAACAAACGGCACGAGTGAAGCGGTCGAACCAAGAATCTGCTTGTGAGCAGCATCCATGTAGGTAACCTCGGATACGTCAACTTGCTCTGGCAGCAAACCGTTTCGGGCGCTAACACGCTCGTCAACGAATGTACCATCGTCATTCAGGCTCGCACCGGCGTCGGCAATAACCTCGGTAATTTCCTGTGAGGCATCAAGGTAATGAACTTCGTCGGTAACTTTTCCGTTAACAACCTTTAAGTATGGCGTCTCGATGAAACCATAGTCATTAACACGAGCGTAGGCTGCTAGGTTAAGCACCAATCCAATATTGGCACCTTCTGGTGTCTCAACCGCACAAAGACGGCCGTAGTGAGTTGGGTGAGCGTCACGGACATCAAAGCCAGCACGTTCACGGCTCAAACCACCGGGACCCATTGAGCTTAGGCGACGTTTGTGAGCAAGCTCAGACAAAGCGTTAGTTTCGTCCATCAACTGTGAAAGTTGGCTACTTGCAAAGAATTCGCGGACAGCGGCGACAACTGGTCGGGCATTAATCAGTTGGCCAGGAGTAACATTCTCGATGTCAGACATTGACATACGGTCCATGGCGTTTCGTTGCATACGAAGCATACCAACGCGGAACTGACGAGCAACCAGCTCACCAACCAATTTGACACGGCGGTTTGAAAGCGCATCGATATCATCGGCTAACTCTTGAGTATTGTTCAGGCGAATAATCTCGCGAACAATAGCAACAAGATCAGTTACTTGGAAAACACGGTTTTCAGTGTTGTTTGGCACTTCAAGACCAAGGCGTTGGTTAAGCTTGTAACGGCCAACACGGCTGTAGTCAAAGCGCTTGAAATCAAAGAACATGCGCTCGATCATAGTGCGGGCATTATCAACGGTGGCAAGATCGCCTGGGCGAAGACGTCGATAAACCTCAATCAAGGCTTCGTTTGAACCATGAGCTGGGTCTTTATCAAGAGTGGCATCAATATATTTCATTTCACCGGTATCAATATCGGCAAATAAACTTTTAATTTCGGATGTTTTATTGTGGCCTAGGGCGCGGAACAAAGTTGTAATTGGCAACTTGCGACGACGGTCAATCTTGACGTAAATCGCACCATTGCTGGCAGTCTCGAACTCAAGCCATGCGCCACGGCCTGGAATCAATTTAGCACCGTAAAAATTGCGAGTAGCAGCTTTGTCGGCCGTAAAGAAGACACCGGCGCTACGGATAAGCTGGGAAACAACCACACGCTCGGTACCGTTAATGATAAAGGTGCCGCGGTCAGTCATCCATGGGTAATCACCAAGGTAAATTTCTTGCTCTTTAACCTCACCAGTGACCTTATTGGTTAGCTCGACGTTAGCGTGCAAAGGTGCGTCAAACGTTAAATTGTTTTCTTTGGCAAAGATTTCTTCGTTTTTAGGAGCCTGAAAGGCATATTCCTTAAAACGCAAGGCCAATTTTTGACCAGTATAGTCATCAATTGGGTTTAATTCCGCAAAGATCTCACTTAGGCCAGTTTCGACGAATTCACGCCAACTGTCCTTTTGGTGAGCAATTAAATTTGGTAAAGGCAAAGCCGTATCATCTTTTGTAAAAAAGATACGCTTGCTACTTACAGGCTTGGTTTTTGCCATAGGTATGCAATGCTCCTCGCAATAAATTGTATTAGTTAATAGGGTTTTCTTTGGCGCCGAAGATTCCCTTAACATTGGTCAGTCCATTGCATGATGCCACTCTTGCGTTTAGACATAGATAACCAAAGCTACACTACTTCTTGGTAACTATTGTGAAGCTTTTACAACCTTAAGTCAAGACTTTATGGAACTTTTTCTATCAATCAACAATATGTTTAGGCTTTTTTGATAACTTCGTCAATCAGGCCGTAGGCTTTTGCTTCATCCAAACTCATCCAAAGGTCACGATCGGCATCTTTTTCAATTTTTGATAGTTTTTGACCAGTGTTTTTGGCTAAAATCTCATTAAGGCGTTGCTTGAGGTAAATACCTTCTTTTAAAGTAATCTCTTGATCAGTAATCTTACCCTGGGTGCCACTCGAAGGCTGGTGAATCATAATACGACTGTTTGGCAGGGCAAAACGTTTGCCTTTGGTGCCACTCGACAGCAAAAACGCGCCCATACTAGCCTGCAGGCCAATACCGATCGTCTGCACATCTGGCGTAATGTACTGAATCGTGTCATAAATCGCCAGGCCGTCGTAAACACTACCACCAGGGCTATTGATATACAGTTTGATGTCTTTTTTAGGATCTTCGTATGCCAGGTGGAGTAGTTGGGCTACAACCACGCTAGCCGTCGCTTCGTTAACCTCATCACCAAGGAAGATAATGCGTTCGTTCAAAAGACGCGAATAGATGTCAAAGGCACGCTCGCCTTCATACGTTTTTTCAATCACCGTTGGAACTAGATAGCTTTTCGGATTAGACATAAAACCCCTTTCATTTCTATATACCTATTGTATATAAAATTAGCACTCCGTGCAAGTGAGTGCTAATTCTATATTCTAGATGCTATCTACTTCTTCGTGTTCAATTCAACCAAGCGGTCAACCGTCTTTTCGGTCAGCAATCGATTGGCGATATCACGACGAACTTCAGGGTCATCAAACTGCTTCAAAGCCTCTGGATTGTTGCCGTATTGCTTTTTATAAAGCTCAACATGAGCCTCAAGCTCTTCGTTAGTTGCTTCAATCTTTTCAGCCTTGCTAAGCTCGGCCAATACCAAGCCAGCCTTAACGCGCTTAAGAGCAGTTGGCTTAACTTCTTTTTCAAGCCATTCCGCCTTGTCTTTGAACTTCTGAGCTTCAATATATTGGTCAAGATTCATGCCTTGATACATCAGATTACGCTCAAAATCTTGTTCGATTGATTTTGCCTGGTCTTCAACCAGAATCTCTGGAGTTGGCACTTTACTGATTTCAATCAACTGAATAACCAGTTCGTCTTTTAACTTTTCTTTAGCTTCACGCTCTTTTTGATCAGTTAACTCACGTTTAATATCAGCTTTGAGTTCGGCAACAGTCTTAAACGGACCAGCCTTTGCGGCAAACTCATCGTTAACTTCAGGCAATTTTGCCTCTTTAATCGACTTTAATGTGGTCGTAAAGGTAACTTTGGCGCCCTTTAGGTCAGCCGCGTGGTAATCTTTTGGAAATTCAAGATCAAGGTCAAACGTATCACCCGGCTTATGACCGACAATACCCTCTTCAAATCCAGCGATAAATGAATTACTGCCAAGTTTTAGAGCGTAATCAGTCGCCGTACCACCATCAAAGGCCACGCCGTCTTTTTTACCAATAAAATCAATCGTCGTCTCATCGCCATCTTTGGCGGCACGTTTTACGTCTTTTTTATCAGCAAAACCATCACGCATCCGATTGATGATTTCGTCAATCTCTTTAGTCGTGACCGTCACTTTTTCAGTTGCAACCTTTAGTTTTTTGTAGTCACCAAGTGTGATCTTTGGAATTATTTCGACTTCAGCAGTAAATTCCATCGACTCGCCCGGGACAAACTTTTTAACTTCAACCGCTGGTCGATCCAAGGCTTGTAGTTTTTCTTCGATAAATGCCGTAGCAACCGCTTTACTTAGCGCATTATCAAGTGTTTGCTCTTGTAGAACCGCTGGATCGACATTTTTAGCGGCGACTGCAATCGGCACCTTGCCTTTTCGAAAGCCCGGCACCTTAATATCATGTGATAATTTAACCAACGCGACCTTCTCGGCATCAGCAAGTTC
>JAJZQE010000058.1 GCA_021847685.1 bacterium
CTACCGTTGGCTATGACTACAAAAGCGGCTTACCAATTCAGCCCTTAATCAAAGATCAGTGGTTCTTAAAGATTCAACCGCTGGCACAACGTGCTAAACAGGCTTTGCTGAATGACGAAATTAGCTTTACGCCAGCTAGCCGCAAACAAGTCTTGGTGCAATACCTAGACAATCTGCACGACTGGAACTTATCGCGCCAAATCCCATGGGGCATTCCAATTCCGGCCTTCCAAAACGTCAATAACCCCGATGACTGGATTTTTGACGAACGAGTTGATGAGAAACTAATTGATGTGAACGGTACAACATATCGCCGCGAGGAAGACACATTTGATACCTGGTTTAGCAGCGGTCAGTGGCCATTTATAACTACCGAATTCCTGGAAAAAGGTGACTTATCGCGTTTTTACCCTAATAGCGTCATGGAGACTGGCGGTGACCTGTTAGACCGCTGGGTTGCGCGCATGATCATGCTGGGGCTTTATGTCACCGATCAAGTACCGTTTAAGCACGTTTATCTGCACGGCATGGTGCTTGATGAAAAGGGCCAAAAGATGAGTAAAAGCAAGGGCAACGTCATTAATCCGATGGAAACAATCGCTAGTCACGGCTCAGACGCTTTGCGCCTAGGTATTGTCGCTAGCCGGAGTGCCGGCCAAAACCAAGCCTTCAGCCTTGCAAAGGTGGTCGCTGGTCGCAACTTTGCTAATAAATTGTGGAATATCGCCCGTTTTATCGAAGACAAGCTAGGCGACAACTACCGCCCTAATATCCCCGAACCAAAAAGCATCGTCGACCACTGGATAATTAACGAGCTGAACACCGCCAGCGCCGATATTCAAAAGCGGCTTGATAATTACCGCTTTGCCGAAGCCAGCGACAGTATGTACCACGCCATCTGGGATAGTGTCGCTGATTGGTTTATAGAGGCCAGCAAACAGCAAGATAACCCTGATTTACTAGCTTGGGTTCTGGATACCAGCCTAAAGCTAGCGCATCCGTTTGCGCCCTTTGTCACCGAGACGATTTGGCAGACTTTATCATGGCACAACAGCTTACTGATAACAACCCGCTGGCCAGAAGCTTTGCCATGCGATGCCATTGCCGCCGCCGAGTTTGACCGCCTGAAAGACCTGGTTGTCGAGGTGCGCTTTGTCACCACTGAACTACCAGGCAATGAGCGCTACCGCTTGCTTTACCAAAACGACTCGCTAATTGCCGATAACGCCGTTTTGATTCAAAAACTAGCCAAACTTAAAGAGGTGAGTTGCGTTGATCAAATTCGCGGCCTACGCCTACCCAACAGTGGTCGCGAAGCCTGGTTGGATGTATCTGAAGAAACAATTTACGAACATCAGCATAACCTTGAAGCTCGTCTGGCGGAAACGCACGCCATTATCGCTAACTTTGAAGCTCGCCTCGCCAACAAGAGTTACGTCGAAAAAGCCCCTGCAGCCCTAGTCGATGAAACCAAGCAACAGCTTGAAACAAAACAAGCGCTCGTCAAAGCGCTCGTTAACGAACTTGAAGCAATTAAATAATTAAATTGATGGCCAAATATAGATACTGCCAAAAGAGTTAGCAGTTAACTTTTTTTGAACAATATACTTTTTGTCGTTGTCGGTCCGCGGCTGAATACTTGGCTCAACCGTATTTTGTGAAAAACTGCTGCGCTCGGTTTGGTGATGCAGGTCATTAATTTTTAACTCTTCTATTGCCGTAACAGCACTGGACTGAGCTGGCAATACCGAAGCAACAGCCCGATCAAGCCGTGAGTCGTGAATCAAGACGCCCGACATAGCACAGAGAGTTAGTAAAATTGGTACTGGATTGAATATTGATGGAATCATATTTGTTTTTTTAGATTACAAACATAAATATAGCATAAGCTTTGTATGTTGTCAACTCTGTGTCTATCTATTCGTGATGATAGGGGTTACCCCGGGCTATCTCTTGAGCTCGATACAACTGCTCGGTCAGTATCAGGCGAACCAATTGATGTGGAAAGACAAGCGGGGATAGTGACCAAATAAAGTCCGCCCGCTGATGCACGGTTTCGTCGACACCATAAGCACCGCCAATAATCAACTTGATTGGCCGAGAGACATCCAGCTTGGAAGCCAACAGGGCCGATAGGGCAGGTGAGTCAAGCATTTTACCCCGCTCATCCAACAAAATGACATAATCATTAGCATTTAGGCGTAATAATATGCGCTCTGACTCGTCCTGACGAGCTTTGAGGCCTTCATAAGCGGAATGCGGCAAATACACCCATTCAAAATCGAAAGGCCGTTTTAGGCGCTTCTGGTAGCGTTCGATGCCCTCAGCTACCCAAGCTTCATGCTTTTTTCCAACAACTAACAGTTTGAGGGTCATGAAAAGCGCAGTTTCTCAGCGAGAGCGGCTAGAGTGGCAGCATCAGCCTCGACAGTAGCAGATTCCAGGGTACGTTTTAGCTCATAAGTTTCCGTAAAAGGAACGACGTGGACATGGGCGTGCGGTATATCGGTGCCAACCACCATCTCACCAACGTAGGGTTTGCCGATGGCATCACGTAAACGGCGGCCAACTTTTTGAACCGTGGCCATCATGGCCGTATAATCATCGGACGCCAGATCCCAGACAAATGGCACCTGGACTTTGCTTATCACTAAAACATGGCCCACTGTTACGGGGTGGATGTCAAGAATAGCCAAAGTTTTGTCGTCTTCATAGACTTTATGGCAAGGAATCTCGCCGTTAATAATGCGCGTAAAGATTGATGGTTCTTGCATAGCCTTATTGTAACAGTTAATATTTTATCGCCCCATCCCCATACCGTGCGGCAATAGTCCCTTTCTTCTATTTGGTCGGTTGTACATATCCGTAACGCCCTTAAAGACAGCTCGCGCCATTGCCCGATAGCCAGCATCGGTTGGATGGCCGGCATTTTCGGAATCAGCGCTCAAATCAACATGAAAGTTATCGGGTTGATGCAATAATCTTGTCGTTATGATGTCGACATGATTTGGTGGCGGTATATAGACAAGTCGAGGGTCATCAATCCGTCGTATAATTTCTTGTGATGCAGTGTTACTCATCTCGACAAGGTCTGCAACCGCTGCGTCATTGTCATAGCCCAAAACAGTTAGCCGCGGAATCCCTACACCAACAAGAAATCGCTCAACTCGAGGCGGAAGCTTATAAGGCACTAACAGTTTCGAGTAGCCAGGAACTCCGACATCCGCACCCTCAGCCTTTTTAAGTACGGCACGGTAGGATGCTTCAAGATCCTCGTAATGCCTGTCGGAATCATATTCATGAAAAGCATTTTTGAAGGTTAAGGTGTCATAACCACAGCCAGCCGCTATGCACGCCGCACCAAAGGTACGCAGGTTAAGGTTAGTGGCGTTGCCACCGATTGTCATCAATACCAGGTCAGCCTCAGCTGGCAGCAAATCGATCTGATTGGGTGCATTTCCAGTTCTTGTTAGCATATCCCTAGCAGTCGAGCCATTTTTAGCGTAAATTCGGCAATCTTTAGCGTCCAATGCCGATCTAACAAGCTGAACATACCCATTTTCGGGAGTCGAGGCGCCAAGACCAGCGGTGTAAGAGTCACCAAGGCCAACCACTAGGTTATATTTACCAATTGGTGACTCCTGTGGCCTGGCACCAGCGTCACCGCCAAGTACCGCCGCTATACCAATAACGCCAAAAGTTGATAGCAGACTGCGTCTAGTTAATTCTGTCTGCTCTACAGATATGGGCTGTCTCTCTGTTGTCATCTTATTAAGATTATAGTCCCTTCAAGACAAATAAGGGCATGAAAAGAGCCCGACCTGCGACGAATGACTCTTCGGCAATTGCCGGGTCTCTTCATCCCTGGTTCGGGCTTACTGGG
>JAJZQE010000059.1 GCA_021847685.1 bacterium
CATATGTCAGGCGCGAGATTCCGCAGTGTTCCAAGTATAGCTTAGCTTAATCCAAGCCGCGACAGTGAAGCCAACCCCAGCAGTTTTGCTTCTTTTGCAGTTCAAAAGTATCAAGACATTTGTTACTTTGGCAAAAGTAAGGATTAATATTACTGTTCTTGTAACGGAAAACGGCTTTCGCCAATCTCAATCAGACTATTGCCTTGGGCGCCTTGACGGCTAAGTTCGTGAACAATACCGAGTTTTTTCATAATATCGCGCAGGCGATTAACACCTTCGTAGTTGTCAAAATCAGTTCGACGGGCAAATTTTTCAATTTTATCGCCGACAACTCGGAAGTACGGCAAACCGTCCTCGTCAACTTGCTGCTCAACCGTCCAACCTTCGGCGATCTGATTAGCACCCAGGCTAATCGTCTCGTATTCTTCATCATCCTCATCAATATCGTCTTCTAGGGCGGCTTTACGGACCTCTATAACCTTACGGCGCAAGGCTCGCAGGACTTCCTTAACACCAGTGTGTGCGCTGGAAGAAATGGTATAAATCTCGGCGCCATCAACCGCTACAGCCTTAACGGCATCAATTTGCATCTGAATAATATCCTCGTCAAGGCCATCAATCTTGGTTAGAGCAATAATTTCCGGGCGGGTTGCCAGATCGGTGTTATAATTAGCAAGTTCGCTACGAATCGTCTGATAAGCGGCGGCGATGTCATCCGTATAAACATCAATCATGTGCAGTAAAACAGCAGTGCGCTCGATGTGGCGCAAAAAGCCATCACCTAGACCCTTACCTTCACTAGCACCCTCAATTAACCCTGGAATATCGGCAATTAGCAGACTACCATCGTCAATATCCGCCACCCCAAGATTAGGCGTTAGAGTTGTAAAAGCATAGTCGGCAATTTCTGGTCGGGCGTTACTGACGACACTTAAAAAGGTTGACTTACCGGCGTTAGGAAAACCGACTAATCCAACATCGGCTAGCAACTTAAGCTCCAGCTCGGCTTCAAAAGTATCGCCAACCTCACCCTTTTCCGCCATACGGGGCGTTTGACGAACTGAGCTTTTAAAGTGAGCATTGCCAAAACCGCCGTCACCACCCTTAGCGATAATCACCTGTTGACCATTTTCAGTCAAATCGGCGATAACTTTGCCATCACGACGAACCAGCGTACCCATTGGTACTTTGACATACAAGACCTCACCATCGCGACCGCGGCGATTGCGCTTAGAACCGTTTTGGCCCATGCCAGCCTTTAGCTCTGGTTTGTAACGAAAATCAAGTAAGGTATTGAGGTCTTCGCTGGCAACAAAAACAACGTCACCTCCCTTACCACCATCACCACCGTCTGGACCGCCTTTATCGATATAAATTTCATGACGAAAACTAACGGCTCCGTCGCCGCCTTTACCTGCTTGAATGAATACTTTGGCGGTGTCGACAAACATATTAGACATATTATAGCAAAATCGCCCCTGATTTAACAGGGGCGATTTATATCAGCTAGATGGGCTTAGTGGATGTAGGCATATTGACCAACAACCGAGGCAGGCACAATACGACCATTAACAACGTTAAAGCCGCCGCCAGAAAAACTTGCGTTCATCTCGCTAATCGACAAATCACCGTTGGGCAAAATTGACTCAACAATTGCCACGTGCCCAAAGTAACCGCCATTTTGCATAATCGCACCAACTGACGGAGTATGGTTAACGGCAAAGCCAGCGGCTGCGGCAAAATAGGTCCAAGTTGTCGCATTACCCCAGTTACCACCAACCGGCAGACCGAGTTCAACCCGACGGTCATAGACATATGCCGTACAGTTACCAAATGCGTAACCATTACCCGGATACATTGGTGTGCCGATCTTAATGCGCCACGATTTACCACCATAGCCTGCGCTGTAACCAGTAATATTAGTAGCGTAACTAGCGGTTCGTGCCACCACTGGGGCCACATAGCCCGGTCGTTCGTTGGTTGGCAATATTGCACCCGGCAAAACGAGCTGCATGCCAGTCTGGACACCAGTCTGGTCAAGGTCATTATAAAGAATAATACGGGCTGGATCAACTTTATACTTTTGGCCAATTGACTGAGCTGTATCACCGGCTTTGGCTGTATAAAGCACACCGTCGGTTGGCAAAATCTTCAAAATAACATTTGGATCAAGAGCATCAGAGGTTAAATTGTTAGCCCACTTCAAGGTATCTTTCGAGATACCGTAATGAGCCGCCACAGAGTCGGCCGTATCGCCAGCCTTGGTCATATACGAAGTAACCGCACGACTTTGTGACGTCGGCTGAATAATTTGCGGTTTAGTAATTGATGTATCGCTTGATTGAGCTAGTTCACTAGTAATCTTTGCCGAAACAGCCATGTTAGCTACGTTAGGAGCGACTGACAAATTTGCCGTCTGAGCTACACTCGCCGCAATATCGCTCGCAACTACTTGATCAACCGAGGTTGGCTGAGCTTGCGTAGCGGTTGTAATGGTGGCAGCATTAGCAATACCTGATTTAGCCTGCGGTTGGCGATAGCCAACAGCGATAGCTGCAATAATAAGCGCAAATACACTTGCGTATACGGCGATGACTGAAACCTTAGGGCCAGTCTTTGCACGTTTATGATGATGTCGGGCCAACACCTGCTGACGCAAGGCAGCAGTTGATTCGGAAGTTAAACTCTTCACGATTTGATTACGAATTTTCGTTCTCCTGCCGCCTGTATTACTACAAGGGCGCTACCTTACTCTGTCTTTCTTCTCGCATAGAACGGGGTACTTGTCGACCAATCTTATAGTTTGATATTTTTCTTAAGTGTGTTCTTTTTCGGTACCCGTGCGACATTTATTGGTAGGCTCATTGCGACCCATATCACCACTCGCTGTGATAACCGTTCGGTTATGCTAATGGCTGGATACGCAAATGTGCTGTAAATAAGTTTACCAAGTATTGCTTATGTTGTCAATTTATTATTTAGCTATAAAAACTTAAAGCTGACTGCACTTCAACTGACAGTGATTGGCGATATTGGCTTGGTGTTCGGCGTCTGTTACGGCAAAGTAGGTTTTACCGTCGTCACCGCTTAGGAAAAACAAGTAATTTGTATCGGCAGGATTAGCCACTGCCTTAAGAGCAGTGATACCAGGCGTCGCAATCGGCCCCGGCGGTAACCCCTTATAACGCCTGGTGTTGTAAGGTGAATCCAGGTTAACATCGCGCGCCACCCCTAATTTATCGGCCGCGTATTGATAAGTTACATCTGAGCCAAGCGGCATATTTTGCGCTAGACGACTATAAAAGACCTGCGCCACCTGCCTTTGATCGATCGATGGTTCAGTCGTACCGACTGGCACGGTCATCTCGCGCTGCACAATCGACGCTAGTGTTATACCTTGATAGAGGTCAAGACCATGCGCCGCAAATCTATTCACAAAGTTATTTTTTTGAACGACACGCTCGAACTCTGCAAAAGCCCGCTGTAATATGTCATCGACTGTCGATCCAGTACTGATATTGTAAGTTTCGCCATATATATAGCCCTCCAGGTCGGCACCAGCAGGTTTGCCGGCAAATAGTGGCGATGTATTAACATCATAGGTTTTGTTAAAAGCGGCGTTAATCTCGGTGTCAGAAAAACCAGCTTTTCTAAAAACTTTCTTATTTTCAGCCAAAGTCGCGCCCGGCAAAAAGGTAATACTAAACTGATCAATCGTGCCGTTCACAAGGTGTTTAATGATTTCTGGTACTGTTTCGGCCGGCGATAATCCAAA
>JAJZQE010000002.1 GCA_021847685.1 bacterium
TTGGACATCGGTTGGCTTAGCTTCAAAACCGTAGGCGCTAATACCCAAAGTTATCTTGCCGTCAAACGAAGCCCAAGCTTTAATATAGTGCTGTACGATGGCTTGGCTGGCGCTAAACCAGTCGCGACCATGAAATTCGGCAATAACCCGTCCGGCCTTTAAAGCGCCGCCAAGACGCCTGATATCGAGTTGGTCGGTAACGACAGTGGCGGCTTGGTCGGAAACAGGGGTAATATTGGTACCGCCAAAAACACGTTCCAACTCGGCTAGGCCGAGGGCCGGTTGACGGCCTAAAATTACTATATACATACAATCATTATACGACGACTGAGGTGATTATGATGCTATAATGAGTTTAAGTATGTCATTTCGATCATGGTTAACCATTGGTACGCTAGTTTTACTGGGGACGGTTGTCTATTTTGGCTGGCCAGAAATATCGCAAGCCTGGCGACTATTAGGGAGTGTTAACGGTTGGATTTTAGCGTTGTTAATACCGGTGCAACTACTGAGTTATTATGCGGTTGGTAACATTATATTTTCTTATCTTCGCTCAAAGGGCAATATTAAGGACGTTTCGCGCTGGTCGATGGCGCGCATGGCGCTGGAGCTTAACTTTGTAAATCATATACTGCCAAGCGGTGGCGCGGCTGGTTTTTCATATCTTGGCTGGTTGCTAGGTCGCCATGGTGTCAGTGGTGGCCGGGCCGCAATGGCGCAAATTATTCGCTATACCTTGATGTTTGTAACATTTATCGGCTTATTATTTGTGTCGGTTTTGGCCCTTATACTTGATAATAACGTCAACCGTATAACTATTTTAACTTGCGTGGTTTTGGCGCTACTAGTTGTCGGCGGCACGATATTTGTCATCTATATAATCGGGAGTGCGACCCGAATCAAGAAGTTCTCGAAAGTTTTGTCGAATACGGCTGATTGGCTAGTATCATTTGTGACTTTTGGCAAAAAACATCATGTGGTTAAACATCAAAAAGTTGAAGATTTTTTTAACGAACTTCACGTTGATTATGTCGAGATTCGTAACGACAAAAAAGTTTTGAAGCAACCGCTGATCTGGGCGATTATTGCTAACATTGCCGATGTCTTGTTGTTGTCGATTGCGTTTGGGGCGCTTGGATCATGGATTAGTTTGGCGACATTATTTATCGCTTTTGGAGTGTCGGGATTATCTGGCTTTATATCGGTTACACCTGGTGGCACTGGTCTATATGAGGCGATAATGATTGCTTTTTTGGCCTCGGCTGGCGTACCGGCTGATATTGCCATTGCCGGAACTTTGCTGGCGCGCGTCGCATTATTATCAGGCACGGTCATTTTTGGATACATTTTTTATCAGTTGACGATTTTGAAGTATGGAAAAAATCCGGCTTAGCGTCAGCGATTTTATCGCTGTAACAAATCAAACACTCGAGTATGCCTATCCGTTGGTTGAGATTGAAGGCGAGGTCGCCTCTTTCAAGGTAAATCAAGGCAAGTTCGTCTTTTTTGATATCAAAGACAGTGGTGGTAGTTTGGGCTGTTTTATGACTGTCTGGCAGTTACGTACGCCGATTGAAGACGGTATGAAGGTGATTGTGACGGCAACACCCAAGCTAACGCAATGGGGAAAATTTAGCCTGACGGTTAAGGCGGTGCGCCCAAGCGGAGAAGGCGCCTTAAAAAAGAGTTTTGAAATCTTAAAAGCCAAACTAGACAAAGAAGGTTTATTTGCACTAGAGCGCAAGCGGCCACTACCGACCATACCAAGTCATATCGGGGTTATTAGCAGTACCCAAGCGGCTGGTTATGCTGATTTTATTAAAATTCTGGATGACCGTTGGGGTGGTCTGGAGGTTGAGGTGGCGCACGTCCAGGTTCAAGGTGCCAGCGCGCCGGATCAAATTATTCGCGCCCTTAATTACTTTAATAGCCGCGAAGATATGCCTGAAGTTGTGGTAATTATTAGGGGTGGTGGAAGCGCCGATGATTTGTCGGCCTTTAACGACGAGCAATTAGTCCGAGCGATTGCCGCCAGCCGTATTCCAACCCTGGTTGGCGTCGGGCACGAAGTTGATGAAAGTTTAGCTGATATGGCAGCCGACGTTCGGGCGGCGACGCCAAGTAATGCAGCCCAAATTTTGGTTCCTGACAAGAACGAGCTAATTCGGGCGGTAAAATATCAAGTTCGTTCGTTGCTACCGCGTGTTGACAGTGCAATTGCGCAGCAGTCAATTAAAATTAAATCACTTCTAGCCGAAGCACTCGAGGTGATATCTGATAAAGCTGACGACAGTCTAAACCAACTTACGGCGATGCGCCGAATCCTAGCCGAACTTAACCCTGCCACAGTGCTGGCCAGGGGTTACGCGCTTTTACGAGGCGCGCCCGTTATTGGCGGTATGATTGAGGTTGAAACGAATAAAACTATAATTAAAGCAGAGGTAAAAGATGTCAAAGTCAAATAAAACAATTCAAGAAAAAACTATCAAACTAACCGAACTAGTCGCTTGGTTTGATAGTGAAGATTTTTCGCTTGAGACGGCACTTGATAAATTCAAAGAGGCTGAAGCGCTGGCCGCAGAAATTGAAGCTGACCTGCTGGCTTTAAAAAACGATATTCAAATTGTCAAACAAAAGTTTGATAGCGAGGATTAGGCGTGGTAGTCCTCATGATTGTCGATATATTTATTATATGATTTCGCGCCTTTACAGCCAGAGTAAGCGCAAGTATAATGACGCTATGATAACACCTCGACGCAAAAATGAATTTGGTGCGGTTAGCGGACTTTTGCTAACGACAATTGGCTTGGCTGTACTTGTAGTTGGTTTTGCTGGACTTGCCGTCTGGGCTTACGCAAACTATAACAATCAAAAAACTAATGTTGATGGCCGAATTGCGTCAGCGGTGGCGATAGCCAAAAAAGCGCAGGCGGATAGCGATGCTGCCAGGTTCGAAGCGGCTGACAAATTGCCATATCGCCAATTTGTTGGTCCTGATGACTATGGTCGACTAACTTTTAGCTATCCAAAAACATGGAGCGTCTATATCGACAAAGATATCACCAGTAGCGGCTCGACCTATGCAGCTTATCTGAACCCTGGAAGTGTACCATCGGTTAGTGGTGCCGCAACTCAACAATATGCGCTACGCGTGACGATTGAAAGCAAAGATTACGACAAAGTTATAGCTACCTACGACACCTTGGTTAAAAGTGGGGCTTTAAAATCTAGTGCGGTATCGGTTAACGGTAATACTGGCGCGAGACTTGACGGTAACTTTACCAAGGACATTCGTGGATCGGCCGTGATTTACAAGATTCGTGATAAAACAGTCACATTGCGCACCGATGCTGATACTTTCAAGCCTGATTTCGAAAATATAATTCGAACAATTAAATTTAACTCGTAGTTTAGTCGAGATTACAGACGGTTCGTGGCGTGCTACACTAGATGTAGTATGAGTGTGAAGCGAGAAGGGCGCAAACAACTGGGGGTAGGGCTATTTGATGGCCAAGTGCCGCCATTGATTGCTGCCGCCCATGAGTTAAAATCACCACTCGCATTGGTTCGCCAATTAGCTTTATCTTTGGAAGCCGGTGATTTATCGCCGAGTGAAAGCCAGCGGATGTTGCGCCAAATTAGCCTGACCAGCGAGCGAGCCCTGCGACTGACGAACGATTTGACTCGATCGGCTAGACTGGATGACGCTATGTTTACGCTTGAGCCGATTAATCCGCAGCAGCTATGCGAAGATATCGTTCAAGAATTGCAGCCACTATTTAATGCCTACGGCCGCAATGTTCGTTTTGTGCCACACCGGCACCCGCTGTTGCTGGTCGGTAACCGCGATTTGTTAAGACGAATTATTATGAATTTTAGTGATAATGCGCTGCATTATGCCGAATCTGATAGTGCCGTCGAGATTCAAATCCGAGCTTTTAATGCTGGTCAGATGATACGGCTGGGTGTTCGGGACTATGGTCCAGCACTATCGAGTGATATGTGGAAGACGTTGCAGTCAAAATTGGCCAAAGCGCCGCAGTCGGTTCATGCTCGGCCACAAAGTAGTGGCTTGGGGTTGTATGTAGCGAGTCAATTTGCCGATGCGATGAATGGTAAAATCGGCGTCACCAGGCACCGCGACGGTGCAACCTTTTATGTTGATTTGGGAGCGTCTAGGCAACTTAGCTTGTTATGAAAAAACCGTTAATTTTGATTGTTGAAGACGACGCCTGGATGGCTGAACGGCATGCTCGTAATCTTGAAAAAGCCGGTTTTCGAACACGAATTTCGCCACACGCGATTGATGCGATTGTCGCCATCGACGAAATGCGACCAGATGCGATTGTGCTGGACGTACTGTTGACTGGCAGTACGGCCTTTGCGTTGTTGCATGAGCTGCAATCTTACAGCGATATCGGTTTTATACCAGTTATTTTGTGTACTAATTTGGCAACCGAAATTTCAATTGAGGACGTTAGTCCATACGGTGTCAAGCGCGTGCTTGATAAGGCGACGATGGAGCCAGATGATTTGCCTGCCGCCGTGCGGAGCGTACTTTAATGAATAGTCTGCGCACGCCAGCAATTGTGCTGCGTCGTACGAATTATGGTGAGGCTGATCGAATTTTGCAGCTTTTAACGCCAACTGGCAAACGAAGCGTCATGGCAAAAGGTGTTCGCCGCGAAAAAAGTCGCCTGGCGGGCGGGATCGAATTGTTTGCAATTTGCGATGTTGTAATAGGTGAGGGCAAGGGTGATTTGGGGATTTTAACCTCAGCCAGATTAGTCTATTTTTATCGCCATATTATGGAAGATTATGATCGCATGCAGTTTGCATATGAATCGATAAAACTTATAACCAAAGTTAGCGAGATGATTGACGAGCCGGAGTGGTTTGACGTCTTGGGCGAAGTTTACAAAGGATTGGATAATTTTTCCGTACCGCTACAGCTGGTTCAGACTTGGTTTTATTTACGTTATGCCGCCCTGACTGGTTATGAGCTTAACTTGCGTCGCGACGACGCAGGAAACCCGCTTCAGTCTGACAAAACTTACGCGTACGATGCTGTTGAGCGCGGTCTACGCCTGGCGGATCAAGGTGGTGATGTAACGGCGGACCACATAAAATACCTTCGGGTTATCAATACGAAAAATATCGTAACCATACTGCAGATTGGCGGGGCCGAACATTTGTTGCCCGACATTTGGCTTATCGCTAGGCAGCAAGCGGCGATTTAACTGCTCGGTTTTGAAGTAGTGCTGCATGCCTTATGTCAGAGATTATGTTTTGTCGGTACTTACTCTCAAAGTAGCCAATTTCTTCGGGAAGCAATACTTCATTTGATAGATATTCCATGCGAACAGTGGTTGCCCCAATTGCTGCGATCATTGTTCGATTAATCTTCTCGACAGGCCTATCAACATTTAGATTTTGTGCGGCTTTGATGATATGTCGTATTCCAGCATAAGCAATATCATTAGCGTCATAGAAGTCGGTAACTGCGTCTAGATTTTGACGGTCGACATCTTTAAATTTATCCGTAAGATGACTATGGCGTAATTGCAGGTCTTGCTCAAGTGTATCTTGGTGCTCTTTTAGCCACGCCATAGGCAATAAGTACGCGCTCGATTCCAGATAGGTTGGATTATTTGGTGATTCTTCAAGCCAATTAAAAAAACGCGATATCGCTTCTTTGGCGAATTTTTCATCTTTAGACGGTTCTTTAAGCGGTAGCTCTCTTAGAGCAGAAATTTCAAAATTAACACTGTCTAGTTCTGCGGCTAGTTCATAGAGTGGTGTGTATACTTCTAAATCTATGCTCATTGATACACCAATCTGATTTTTGTTTTAAACGAAAACCTACTCTTGTTATACCGCTACAGCATAAAAAGCACAAGCAAATTGTCAGATATAAAATCAATTTGATATGGAAAACCCCGCCCTGTGATGAGAGGGCGGGGTTCCACTGAAGATGTTGTTGTAGCCCGGCTTAGGCCGAGGCCGACACGCGTTCGCAGATCAGCTCACGCAGAAGTGCTTTTTCGGCCTTGATGGCGAAGTCGTACTCCATGCGAAGCTTTGCTTCGTGCGGCATGTTGCCCAGATGGGCGACGATGACGCTCATCGCAGTTATCGCGATGTCGCTATACAGGCACGCTAGCGCCCGGTCGTTGCCCGTCATGGCAAGCAAGTCGCCACGGATGTGGTCGGCGTAGCCACGCTGGAGCTTGCCCGGTGTGCAGACGATGTGTGCAGCCGCGACCGCCAGGCGCTCTTCGATGGGGCTGTCTTCACTTACACGGCATCGGGCCATGGCTGACCGAATGTCGCCTGTGTTGCTGCGTCCGGCCAGTAGCGCCATATTGAGTACGCCGAGGCTGTTGAGGGGAGCGCTATCTATCAGTGGTGCGTTCATTATGGCCTTCTTCGTTGTGGGAATGGGGTTTTGTCGAACTGGGTTAAATTGTACTCTTTTCTACCATACAATCAATAGGATTTATTGCAAATAAAACATTCCGTCAATTCTGGTATAATACGAAGAAGTTATGGATAAAAATAAGAACGAGAAAATGGAAGCAATTGTCAGCCTGGCCAAGCGCCGTGGCTTTATTTATCAGGGCAGTGAAGTTTATGGTGGTTTAAGTGGTACTTGGGACTTTGGCCCCTTAGGCGTCAGTCTGAAGCGAAACATTATGAACCTATGGTGGAAGATGTTTGTGCAGGACCGCGAAGATATGTACGGCGTTGATGCGGCAATTTTGATGAACCAAAAAGTCTGGAAGGCAAGTGGACACGTCGATACTTTTACCGATCCATTAGTCGAAGACCTCGAGACCAAGCAGCGTTTTCGAGCCGACCATCTTATTAAAGATGCGGGCTATCAGGCTGATGGCCTTAGCTTGGAAGAGATGACTACACTTATCCGTGACAATGGTATTAAAAGCCCTAACGGTAATCCGCTATCCGAAGTTCGGACCTTTAATATGATGTTTAAAACTCACGTTGGACCAGTCGACGACGAATCAAGTATTAGTTACTTGCGCCCCGAGACGGCTCAGGGAATATTTACGAATTACAAAAACGTGCTTGATAGTTTTTATCCTGATTTGCCATTTGGTTTGGCGCAGCAGGGCAAGGCTTTTCGAAACGAAATCAGCCCACGCGACTTTATTTTTCGCTCACGCGAGTTTGAACAAATGGAGATTGAATACTTTATTGATCCAGCTAATTGGGAATCGGAATTTACTAAATGGGTTGGTCTGGTGCATGATTGGACAGATGCTTTGGGTTTGCCGGCTGAAAATGTGCATGAATTGGAAGTAGCCGACGCTGATCGAGCGCACTACAGCAAGCGCACGATTGATTTCGAATTTGATTTTCCGATTGGTCGCGAAGAACTTTTGGGCCTAGCGTACCGGACTGATTTTGACCTGAGTAATATTCAGCGCGAGGCTGGTAAAAACATGGAATACACCGTCAAGGGTACGAACACCAAGTTTATTCCGCACGTGATTGAGCCGTCGTTTGGTGTCGAACGCGCCATTATGGCGGTCTTATCCGCGGCTTATACCGAGGACGAGGTTAATGGCGAGAAGCGCGTCTATTTGCGTTTGCCCGAGCATCTGGCGCCAGTTAAATATGCAATTTCGCCACTACTTAAAAATAAGCCCGAACTAGTGGCTAAAGCCCGCGAAGTCTATGATATCTTAAAGAAAAAACATGGTGACGTCATGTGGGATGACAACGGTAATATCGGTAAGCGCTACCGCCGCCAGGACGAAATCGGCACGCCATTTTGTGTCGTCGTTGATTTTGAAACACTTGACGACAACGCCGTGACGATTCGTGATCGTGACACGACTGAACAAAAAAGGGTAAATATTTCCGATCTCTAAGACGTAAAATTGATAAATCGTAAGCTTTTATTCAGATTTTGGCTATATCATTAAATTTGTAAAGGAGATTATATTGATATGGCAGAAGAAAAACACCAATCATCACATGACTCAAATACCGTTGAAGAAACAACTACCGCAAAACATAATCTAGCGACGGTCGATAATAACCATGGCATTAATAAGGATGTATCTGCCACGAATTGGCGCGGTTGGATGGGCAGGCGATGGTTGATTTTACTGGTAATCGCGGTTGTCTTGTTCTTATTGGCACTGGCGGCGGCTACGGGTTATATGATACGCAATCGATATGAGCGCGACCTAAACAACCAACCGTACTACACGGTTAATCGAATGATGCATTATGATGGCTATGGTTCAGGCATTGGCTATGGCCAGTATATCCAGACCCAAGTTAGCAGCGGCTCGGTTACAACTACAGTCTATAACTACCAAACCGGTGTTGTGACAGCTGTAAATAACGACAGTATAGTGATTGCTGGTAACGGTCGACAAACAACGATTAAGACTAACTCATCAACTCAATATGTTAATGATAAAAAACCCGCTGTAAATGACACTGTATCGGTTGTTGGCACCACAACTGATAACACAATTACAGCAACACAGATTAACGTTATTAATTAATAAATAACACTTATAAATAGCAAAGAAACGCTAGATCTAGCGTTTCTTTGCTTGTATGAGCCAAAAACTATTCTTTAATCTTCTTTGGCTTTTTGATTTCTTTCTTTGGTTTGCCGTGCTTTTCTGCCATATTTAGATCCTTTCGGTAAGTAATATTATGCGCCAAAATGTTCGATTCTGCTAGTGATTACGTGTAGAATAGTAGAAGATGATTACATATTATACCGATGGAAGTGCAAGCCCGAATCCTGGTCCTGGTGGCTTTGCTGTTATTAAAAATGGTACCCCTCATATTTTGGGTAGTGAAGATGGTGCAACGACCAATATCCGTATGGAAGGTAAGGCGATAATCGCTGCCCTAGAGGATGCTGCCGGTGAGCATGCCGAAATTTTTACAGACAGTGAATTTTGGATTAACGTCATTACTAAATGGGCGCCAGGCTGGGAAGCCAAAGGTTGGCGAAAACCGGGTGGCGAGATTAAAAACCTTGATATTGTGCAAAAAGTTTATCCGCTTTATATGCAGTCGCACGCGACCTTAACTTGGGTGCGTGGACACGAAGGTGATGAAGGCAACGAGCTAGCTGATACCTGGGCTAATAAAGCTCGCGAAGGCGTTAGATTATAGCAAAAAGGCCGTAAACATACGTTACAATAGATACAGATTTAATTAATAGGAAGAAAAACATGGACGAAAAAACCGATCCGATTGATATTTTTTTGTGGGCAAATAATACTGATGGTATTAAAAAAGAGTTAGACGTTGAGTTCTTTTTGTTTAACAAACACTACACGCCCTACACGACGCGTTTTGGCAGTGAGTTGAACGCTCAGATTAAGCCGTTATTTTTGTATGACGCGATTAATTTTGTAAACATGGGGGCTGGTACGGGCTTAACAGTTCGTGATTTTGAACTGTCTGAGGATGAAGAGAACGTATTATTACGGACTGATTTAGAGAAGGTTGGCCGCGCCGAGACATTACTTAACCTTATCGAGCACCAACGTTCGGATATTGTCGAATTTAGCGAGCAAGAGCATGAATTTAAGACGATTAAGGGTATTATCGCGCGTTTTACGCGTAAAGATTCAACCGACAGGCCATTTTATGCGATTAAGCAAATTTCGCAGGGACAAGTTCTAAAAGGGGCGACCGCTTGGGAATTTCGTGATGGTAAGTTTGGTGCTTTTCAAGCCGACATTGGCTTAAAGGTGCCGGTCGACAATCAGGTTTTGATTATTGATGGCAATATTTTTGTCTTTAACCAGCCAAAATTTGAACATTTGTTTAACTATGATTACAAAAAACAGGCCTTGGCTGATAAAAAAGTTGCCGAGATCGAAAAGCAGTTTAAGCTAAGTTTTCCAGATGGCTTTGATTTGCAATCAATGGTCCGAGAGCGTAAAAAGACGGTCAATAAAATTCAAAAAATTGAAGTTGGTCAGATTACGCAAGACCAGGTGATTGATTATGCCGACGAAATGCAGTTAGAGCTTATGACTGATGATGCTGGCGCTATTATTATTCTTGATGGTAATGACCTCGACACCTTTGTAAACCTAATTAACGAAGATTACATCACTAGTCAGCTGACAGGACGTCGTTATGAAGTGAAAAGTAAAAAGCTTTTGGGTGACCCTGAAGGCGAACCGCCGCGCGGCTAATATTCACCGGCCAAGTGCCACTTATCATCTGAAAATGGTATACTAAGAGGAATGAAACAGGGGATTGCACTTGAGGTGATGCTTTCGGGAGAAAGCGTATTGCTAACCGGGCCAGCGGGCGCCGGCAAGACTTTTGTGTTGAATCAACTTATCCGTCTAGCCAAAAGCCAAGGCAAGCATGTTTCGGTAACCGCCACGACGGGACTGGCGGCAACTCACCTGGGCGGTACGACCATTCACAGCTGGAGCGGCATTGGCGTATCCGACAGTCTGCATAGCGGTTTTGTTGACAATATCGCTAAGGGGCGACGCGAAATTATTGAAAAAACTGACATATTAATCATTGACGAGATTAGCATGTTGCACGATTTTCGGCTTGATATGGTTGACGAAATTTGTCGAATCGTCCGCAAAAAAGACGAACCATTCGGGGGTATCCAAATCGTGATGAGTGGTGATTTTTTTCAGCTGCCACCAATTAATCGCGGTGATTCGCGAGCTGGTGGCTTTGTGGTTAGTAGTAAAGTGTGGCAAGAGCTGGACCCGACTATTTGTTATTTGGAAGAGCAACACCGTCAAGATGATGAGGTTTTGTTGGATATTTTGAATTCATTACGGGGTGGAGAACTGCGTCGTCATCACGCTCAGAAATTACTGGATAGGGTCGGTATTGAGCCGTTACCGGATGAGATTTTGACCGAGCTACATACCGTCAACGTCGATGTCGACCAAATAAATGAGGCCAAACTTGACGAACTTGAGGGTGACGAAATTTTTTATACACAATCAACCATCGGGTCAGACAATTATGTCGAAAATTTGCAACGATCGGTCCTAGCGCCAGCCACATTAAGACTGAAAAAAGGCGCTTTAGTGATGGCAGTGAAGAATAGTACCGAGCGTAAGTATGCTAATGGTAGTCTTGGCGTCGTGATGGAGTTTGAATCAGGCACCGAGTATCCGGTAGTCGAATTTAAAAGTGGCAAAATTGTGACAATGTTACCGGATACCTGGGAACTGCGTGATGGCGACAAAAAACGGGCGAGTATTACTCAAATACCACTACGATTAGCTTGGGCGATTACAGTCCATAAGTCGCAAGGTATGACGCTTGATGCTGCTCGGATTGACCTACGTAAGGCCTTTGTTGAAGGCATGGGCTATGTGGCTTTAAGCCGAGTAAAAAACTTGAACAATCTTTATTTAACCGGTATTAACCAGATGGCGCTAAGGGTTAGCGAGGATGCCCAACAGATTGATAGTTTGCTTCGCGACAAAGCGGCGAGGGATAGTAAGCGATTTGCTTATCTGGCCGAGGCTGCTAAAAAGCGTAAAACGGTTTTGCCGAAAAGGTCGTCGGCTAAATCTGGCTGGAGTGAAAAAATTGCCAAAATGCGCGAAACTTATCCCAATGCTTATCGGCCATGGGAGCCGGCGCAGGATAGTCTTTTAAAAGAAAAGTTTCAAAACGGCGCGACCGTTAAAGAACTAAGTAAGCTGCTTGGTCGTCACGAAGGATCGATTACGATGCGCTTGCAAAAACATTTTGGCGAAGATACGGTCCAGTAGGCGATTTAGTGTAAGCTGGCAAACAAGTTATAATAGATACAATGAGTGAATCAGATAATTCGGCTTTAAATTTTCCAAAACGCTTTTTGTGGGGCGCGGCGACGTCGGCTCATCAAGTCGAGGGCGGCAACCATAATCAATGGACTGTTTGGGAACTGGAAAATGCCAAGACTAAATCAGTCCAGGCAGAATATCATATTAATGAATTTCCGAATTGGGAGCATATTAAGCATGAAGCCAAATCAGCTAATAATTATGTTTCTGATAAATTAGCCGACCACTATAACCGTTATGACGAAGATTTTGCCTTGTTAAAACAAATGGACATGAATGCCTACCGTTTTAGCATCGAGTGGTCGAGGGTAGAGCCACGTGAAGGTGTTTGGGATGCTGCCGCCATTGATCATTACCGCGAGTATGTCATGAGTCTGAAGCGTCTTGGCATTGAGCCGATTGTGACGCTGTTTCACTTTAGTCTACCGGTCTGGTTTGCCGAAATGGGTGGATTTGAGAAACGTTCTAATGTTCGGTATTTTGTCAGGTTTGCCGAGAAGATAATTGGCGAGCTAGGCACAAACGTGCGCACAATCATTACGATTAATGAGCCCGAAGTCTATGCGACCGAAAGCTATCATTATCAAGCCTGGCCACCAGCTAAACACAGCAATTATTTATGGTGGCGAGTCGTTAATAATATGGCCTATGCTCACAAGCGAGTCGCCAAAAGCCTACATGCCATGAATCGGCGCTATAAAATTTCGATTGCGAAAAATTCGGTCTATTTTTACGCTGGCGATAATGCTTGGTTAAGTCGGGCCAGCGCGGCGGTGATGCAGTATTTTCAAGATGACTACTTTGTTAAAAAATTCATCAAGCATTGTGATTTTTTAGGTGTTAACTATTATCAGTCGGAGCGAGTTTATGGCTATCGAATCCATAACCCAACCGATAAAGTGAGTGATATCCAGTGGACATTGGCGCCAGCTGATTTGCAATATGTGTTGGAGCGATTACATCAAAAATACAATAAACCGATTATCATTACTGAAAACGGTCTGGCGGATAGTGAGGACGAGAACCGTCAGTGGTGGATTATCCAAAGTTTGATTGCAATGCAAAGAGCTATGAAGAATGGCGTCGAACTACGGGGATATTTGCACTGGAGTTTAATTGATAACTTTGAATGGGCTTACGGCAAATGGCCACGTTTTGGCCTTGCCTCGATTGATTATAAAACCGGTGATAGGGCCTTGCGACCCAGCGCTCGCTGGTTTGGCCGAATTATTAAAAAAATTCGCAGCGCTTAAGATCTATTATTGCGATTATTGCCACATGCTGTTCGGCTCTCTCACTCTGTTAGCCTTATTATTTATCCACAGAACTGCGAATAACCTGGCCTAAAGATTGCATATTATGTAAAAAATAGGGCTTGTAGTGGGTAATTGTGGGTAGTATAGTTAAGCCAGTGGAAACAAGTGGGTAACACCACCGATAAAACAAAAACCACTAATATTAAAAAAATAACCTAGCGGAGCCGCGATAAAGCAAGATTATGGCCAGTGTAGATTATTTCGAACGAAAGCTTGATGACAAGCACCGGTTGACGATTCCGACCGAGATTCGAAATGAGTTTACAAGTGGCGTGGTACTGACTCGTGGTTTTGGCCAATACTTACACCTTTACCCAAAAATTGTTTGGGACAGGGAAGTGGAAGCTGCGCTGAACGCAAATGGCAGTATTCTTGATGAGAAGATTGCTGACCTGAACGTTCAATTTAGGCGCGGAAAAACCGAGGCCGAACTTGACCAAAAACAAGGTCGAGTCACAGTCGAGCAGCACTTGCTGGACTTTGCCAAGATTGACCGCAGCCTGGTTGCTGTACGTGCCGGTGCCTATTGGCGCATTATGGCAGCTGACGTATAGGTTAAACTAAAAATTCCTTTGCTCTTTAACAATTCGCGATAAAAGCAAGAAAACTCTCGAGATCAACTATCTGATAGTGAGGCAGTGGGCTACGGACCACTTAAAAAAATCCGCGCACCTTACTCAAAAAACACACCTCCCAAAAAAACTCCACCTCACACGGGCCCCCATGAAAATTTATTTTTATGGGGATCTACACATAAGTCTCTCAACCGAATCATTGGCAGGGTGTGAGTTACAACGTAACCCCCTATAAAACCAATTGTTCGGACACTTATTACAAAAACAAACACACTCACAAAAACAAAAAAGCCTCGCTATCGGTTAGGTGATCTCGAATTGCTTGTCCATGTTATATTGGAAAGGCAAATGAGTATAAAAGAACATCCACCACAATCAGAAGAAAATGACGAACACAATTCGAATAATTCTTCAGTATTACATGTTCCGGTCTTGCTAGAAACAGCTTTGCAGCTGCTTAGTCCAAAGGAAGGGGAGAGTTATCTCGACCTAACCGCCGGATTCGGTGGTCATGCAAGTGAATTTTTAGCTAGAACTAAAAACTACAGTCAATCAGTCCTAGTCGATCGTGATGATTACGCCATCGAGCGGTTAAAGTCACTATCCGATAAGGGCGCGCGGCTGCTTCATACCGACTTTGTATCCGCTGCCAAACAGTTGATAGAAGCGGGTGAGAAATTTAACATTGTATTAGTTGATTTGGGGGTGTCGTCACCACAGCTCGATCAGAGCGACAGAGGGTTTTCTTTCACAAATAGCGGGCCACTCGATATGCGGATGGATCGACGCCAAGACGTTAGCGCACAAACGCTGGTTAACAACGCCTCGGCCGAAGATCTGACCCGCATTATAAATCGATACGGTGAAGAGCCAATCGGTTTTGCCAGGCAAATCGCTACGGCGATTGTTGGCGCTCGGCCGCTAAGTACAACAGAAGAACTCGCGAATTTGATCAAGCAGACCTATCGTGGTAAGTGGAAGAAAACCCACCCAGCCACGCGCACCTTTCAAGCACTCCGGATTGCGGTTAACGATGAGTTACGGCTTATCGAAGACCTGTTACCCCGCTTGCCCGACCTGTTAAAACCAGGCGGGCGAGTCGGCATCATTAGCTTCCATAGTTTAGAGGATAGGCTAGTTAAACGGTTCTTTAAGGATCAGTTTGACCTAGGTCTAGAATCTGAGCTGCAGCCACTTACCAAGAAGCCAATAGCCGGAGACATTTACGACGTTCACAATCCGCGCGCCAGGAGCAGCAAGTTCCGGGCGGCAGTGAAAAAATAAAAACAAAAAAGGAAGGGGCAAAACACCATGCCAATTCACATCAACGTACAGTACGCCGACGTAGCTCAAGTAGTTGCGGTCAACGTAATAAAATAATTCCAGTCGTCTGATTGCCCATAACGGGCAATCAGACTCCAAATAAAAATAAAAAGAAAAACCACCACATGTCATATCAAAACACAACTCAGTTTAGTAGCCGCAGGCAGCAAAATTGGTCACGAAATCAAAACACCGTCGCCTTTATTTCTTCTGTCAAACTTGGCCCCGTCGCTCATACAGTGCTAGTCGCTCTTATGATTACAGTGCTTGGTTTGATTTACCTGACACAGGCCACTAAGGCCACTAGCTATGACTACCAGTCGCAAAAAATTGATAGCCAAATTGCCGATTTAAACACCAAAAAGAGTGATCTTGAAGTTGAAAATGCTCGTCTGACGGCGCTTGAATCTGTTAAAAACAGTAGTGTGGCTAGTACGATGACGACACCAGCTAGCACCAACTACGTTCGCTAAATAAACCATGAAATCCGAATTGCAAAAAGGCAGCCGATCGAGAGTTCTTGCCCGTCTGATGTTTATCATCATGGCGGTATTTATCGCGCGCCTCTTTTTCTTGCAAATTGTTCAGCATGATTATTATGTTGGTCTAGCTGACAAAGAGCAGATTAAGCGGCTGACGATTCCCGCTAAGCGCGGTTTAATTTATGCGCTGGATGGCAATACGCCGGTTGAGATGGTCATGAACGAGACAGTTTATACAGTTTTTGCTGACCCATCGGTGACAACTAATGACTCTAAAATAGTCGATACAATTAGACAGATTGCTGGCGGTAATGCCAGGCCAAATCTGGACGGTCTACTGCGCGATAAAAACAGTCGCTATCAAGTGTTAGCGACCAAGATTACGCGCGCTCAAGCCGATATGATAAAAGCGGTCGGCTTGAAGGGTGTCGGCTTTCAGGAAAATAGCCAGCGCGTCTATCCCGAGGGCGGACTGGCGGCTCAAGTTTTGGGATTTCTGGATTATAACGGTGTTGGCCAATATGGGGTCGAAGGTAAACTAAACGATCGTCTAACCGGAACCGACGGCATGTTGCAGTCAGTTACGGATGTCAGTGATGTACCGCTTACAATCGGCAATAACAACATCAAAAAGCCAGCGATAAATGGTGAAAATATTGTGCTATCAATCGATCGTAACGTCCAGTCGCATGTCGAGCAAGCGCTAGCCGACGGCTTGAAGCGTACCGGGGCAACCAATGCTAGCGCCATTGTGATGGACCCACAGACCGGTAAAATTATGGCTATGGCCAACTTACCCTCGTATAAACCGGGCGATATTAACAGTGTCACAGACGTTTCGGTCTTTAATAACCCGATTGTATCGGCGCCATATGAGCCGGGGTCGGATATGAAGACTTTAACGATGGCCGTTGGCATTGATAAGGGTGTCGTGACGCCGACCTCGACTTATAATAACCTTGGTTATATGGATATTGACGGTATCCGGGTATTAAATGGCGTCGGCTTGGATCACTTTGGTAATATTACACTTCAAACTGCCATGGACCATTCGCTCAACTCGGGCTTTATAACAGTGGCCGAACGGTTAGGAGATGGCTCGAACATTACTTTGCAGGCGCGCAATACGATGTACGATTATTTTTATAATAAATTTGAGCTTGGCAAGTTGACTGGCGTCGAAGTAACGGGTGAGCAGCCCGGCACGGTTATACCGCCCAGTGACCCCCAGGGAAATGCGGTACGGTATTCTAATATGGCCTTCGGGCAGGGTCTGGATGTGACAATGCTTCAGGTGGCTTCGGCGTTTAGTTCAATCGTTGACGGCGGTGTCTACCACCAACCAACCGTCATTGCTGGAACGGTCGACGGTAACGGAAAGTACAAGCCGGCGGCAGCTTTGCCGACGCACATGAGTGTCAGTAAATCTACCGCTGATCAAGTTCGCGAGATGACGCACGTCACCCGTAACACGTTATTTAGTCGGAGTGATATGCCTGGTTATGAAATTGGTGGCAAGACCGGTACCTCACAGACCTTAATTAACGGTAATTACAATAACAATCAGACGGTCGGTACCTATCTGGGTTATGGTGGTAATGATACGCCACGGTATGTCATAATGATACAAGTATCTGGCAAAGGTATGAGCCTAGAGGGTGGACGCGATGCCCAGCCTATATTTGCAGATATTTCAAACTGGATGCTTGGATATTTAAGGGTGCAACCGAAAGGGTAAATAATGGAAATAACACTAACTCATTTAACTAAAGAACTGACTGGGCCATTCATTCTAAGTGTGACGGCGTTTTTATTGGCAATGTTGTTGACACCGGTCTATACCTTTGCGGCCTATCGTTATAAGTTTTGGAAAAAACAGCGAAAAACCAGTACAACGGGTGAGGCCTTATCGGTTTTTACAAAATTGCATGCCGACAAATTTAAACGTAACATTCCAACTATGGCTGGGATGGTTTTTGTGACATCGATTGCGATTGTCAGTTTGTTTAATTTAAACCGTGGTCAAACTTGGCTGCCGCTTGCCGCCCTTCTTGGGGGCGCCGTCGTTGGCTTAATTGATGATCTGATTAATATTCGGGGCGAGGGCAAAGGTGTGGCTGGTATGCGCTCGGGCCTTAAGTTTATGAGCATTACCGCAATTGGCTTGGTGCTTGGTTGGTTCTTTTTTGTAAAACTTGGTATTGATATTATCCACATTCCATTTTTGGGTGACTGGGCGGCCGGCTGGCTAATCGTGCCGTTGTTTGGCTTTGCCGTGGTTGCAACCGGTAACGCCGTCAATATTAGCGATGGTTTGGATGGTCTAGCCGGTGGACTGGTATCAGTTGCCTACGGCGCCTTTGGTATTATCGCGATTTTACAGGGTCAATTTATGTTGGCGGGCTTTTGCTTTACAGTCGTCGGCGCACTGTTAAGTTATCTGTGGTTTAATATTTTCCCGGCACGATTTTTTATGGGGGACGTCGGAAGTTTTGCGCTTGGTGCCTCGCTTGGCGTCGTGGCGATGCTAACTAACACCTTGTTTTTGCTACCAGTTATCGGTTTTGTCTTTGTAATCGAAGCAGGCTCCAGCCTTATTCAGATTTTTAGCAAAAAAGTCTTTAAACACAAGATATTCTTGTCGGCGCCGATTCATCATCATCTGGAAGCGACCGGTTGGCCCGAAACTAAGATTACGATGCGCTTTTGGGTGATTGCTTACGTCATGGCCTTTTTGGGCGTTTTGGCGGCTGTAGCTGGGGGCAGTATCTAGCATGAGTATCGGTGGGCGTTTAATGCAGCTGGTTGGCGGTATGACGCGCTCTAATATTAGAGAAGAAGTTAATCGTCGTCATCGACCAGATTATCGCATTGCGCTCTATATGGGGCTTTTGATGCTGATTGGCCTGATTGTGATTTATTCAATCGGACCGCAGCGCGCCAATGTTCTTAATAACGCCTACGGCAGTAACTATAGCGATACCTATTTTTTCGTCAAACAAGCGGTTAGCCTGTTAATGGCATTGGTGGCATTTGGTGTCGCGGCGATTGTACCTTATTCGGCATTTACGAAAAATGGTGGTAAGTTTTTAGTGGCAGGACTAGTGGCTTGTGCCTTTTTGGCGCTAGCCGGTTGGATGCACCTGGGGATTGCTCAAGCTAGCCTTGGGGCGGTTCGTTGGTTTAACTTAGGCCCACTGGGTAGTTTTCAGCCAGCTGAGGTTTTAAAATTTGGGGTTTTGATATTTGTGGCTACGTTTTTGGGCATTAAAGCCAAGCAGGGTAAGGTTAATGATGTTAACGGTACGCTTGTGCCGGTTGGGATTGTGATGGCTTTATGTATGCTGTTTATCACCATCATTCAAAAGGACCTGGGCACCGGTGTTGCTATGATTAGTATCATCGGCTCGATGTTATTTGTCGCTGGTATTAACAAAAAAAATGGTTTGATAATCCTTGTCGGTATAATCGTGGTTGGAATTATTTTGATTGCTTCGGCGTCTCATCGGATTGATCGTATCGTGACATTTTTGCAAGGTGACAACACCTCATCAAGTGATTCGAATAGTTATCATATTGACCACGCCAAAATGGCCATTGGGACGGGCGGTCTGACTGGTGTTGGGATTGGTAATAGCGTCCAGGCGACGGGCTATCTGCCAGAGGCAATTAATGATTCGGTCTTTGCGATTATGGGTGAGATTTTTGGTTTTGTTGGCCTAGTGGTGATTTTGGCGCTGCTGACGGCCTTGATGCACCGCATGTTAATTGTGATGGATCATCTGGGGGATATGCGTTTAAAATTGATTGTCGCTGGGGCTTTTGGTTGGTTTGGCGCCCATGTTATTCTAAATGTAGCGTCGATGATTGGAATTTTTCCGCTTACCGGTATTACGCTGCCGCTTCTCAGTTTCGGCGGTACCAGTATGATATTTATCGCCGCTGCGCTTGGCTTAGTTTTTCAACTATCCCGCTATACAGTCCATACATCAAGATTAAAGGAGGCGCAATATGAAGATTCTAGCAGTCGGCGGGGGGTCGGGCGGTCACGTCACACCAGTCGTAGCCGTTTTGAAAGACATTAGGCGACAGCAGCCGCAAGCCGAAATCCGATTTTGGTGTGATAAAAAGTTTTCTCGTCAAGCTAAATCACTTATAGCGAGTTTTGATCCTGACTTACCGGTCAAAACGATTATGGCGGGTAAATTTAGGCGTTATCATCACCTAAGCGTCATGCAACAACTGATGTGGACGCAATTGGTTTTATTAAATCTGCGCGATAGTTTTTTGGTACTAATGGGCTTTATCCAAAGTCTGGTGATGCTAATTTTATGGCGACCCGACGTCGTCTTTACTAAGGGTGGTTATGTCTGCTTGCCGGTTGGTTTGGCAGCGAAAATACTTGGAATTCCGCTGGTAATTCATGATTCGGATGCTCATCCGGGATTAACGAACCGGATTTTAGCGCGGTGGGCGAGTGCTATCGCCACCGGTGCACCTCTGGAGTATTACTCATATCCAAAGTCGATTTCACGCTATATTGGTATCCCGATTTCAAGCGATTTTCATCCGTTTTCTGAATCCGAACGCGCCCAAGCTCGTCAGCAGTGGGGGATTGATCCTGACTCTAAACTAATCGTTATCACTGGTGGGGGACTTGGAGCCAAGCGAATTAACGATACTGTTGCCGAGGTGCTTGATGACTTATTAAAACTTGGCACGGTTGTACTGATTGCCGGCGCGGCTCAGTATGATGAGTTGCGGTCACTGACACCTGTAAATGACGAACATTTTCAATTGCACGCTTTTGTCTCAAGCGGCATGGCTGAGCTACTGGGGGCGGCGGACGTCGTCTTGACGCGCGCTGGGGCAACCACAGTTCTTGAGCTAGCTGCTCTTGAGAAGCCAACTATCTTGATACCAAACGCCAAGCTAACTGGTGGACATCAACTAAAAAATGCGGCCGTTTATACGGATGCGCGTGCCGTCAAGATACTCGATGAAGACGCAATGGTTGAGAATCCGACGTTATTAGTAGATTCTGTACAGGAAGTTTTGTCTAATCCTGACGAATCAAAAGCCATGGCGAAGCGCTTTTTGAAGTTTGCACGACCTAACGCGGCTAGTGATATGGCCGATATGATTATTTCAGCCGTTAAATAAGCTATAATAATCATAACTACTATGCGTCTATTCAATAAAAAAACTACTGATATTCCAGCTCGTCGGCGTCAGGGCGATATTCCTGTGCGCGAGCCAGCCGTGCCAAGGCGCGATCAGTATACTTTTCAACGCAACCGTACGCTAACCGGCAGCACTTCTAATGGCGTAAAAACTA
>JAJZQE010000060.1 GCA_021847685.1 bacterium
CAGATAATTTCGTGCCAACCCGAAGTTCAAGTTCGTCGTAAATATGTTGCAAAAAAGCTTTCTTTTGCTCTTCTGGTAGGTCATGAAGACCGATGTCTGCTAAAAATTTATCGTCTAATTGAAACATTGTATAAATACTCCTGCAACTAGCTTAACAGAGCAAGCGGTTTTCTAAAACCCATCTGAATCGTTGCTATTATCGTTGTGCTCGAAAGTGCCACCCTGAGCGTCCTGACCTTTAGGCTGATCTGGTTCTAGGCTTGCTGTTTGGTTTGTGTCGAAATCAATTTCATCTACTAGCGACAATAGCGCTGAAAGCCTATCGTCGGTGTTATCAATCTGTTTTGCGCTTTCGTAAGCACGCTTATAAACAGATTCCGGAGCACCACCAGCCTGGATAAGTCGCAAAAGCAGACTAAACCTATCCGGCCCACTATCAGCATTATCGACCACTAGCGGTACGATATCACTTAGAATTTGCTCTCTTAGTTTTACTAACTCTTCTTTATTCATCACCACCCCCTATTTAAGGTTATTGTATCATATATGTGTCATCATCGCGTGTGTTGCCACCCGATTGCGACTGGATTGACCGTAAAGCTGGCGTGCTAATCGACCACCGAAAGGATCAAACTTGCCTCGTCTGTCACGCTCAAGATATTGAAGTACGTATTTTTTACCTTCAGGCGTAAAGTTAAATTTCACCGTATCCGACCTTGGATCTACCGCTAAGTTATAATAACTACCGGCAGACATATTACCACCAGCGAACATAAAGGCTAAGGCCGTTCTAACAATTGAAGAATTGCCCCCATTAACCTCTATTGTTCTCTCCATGTCGCTTCGTATTGATTCAATTAAGTTATCGGGGTTACGAAAACTGTTTAACTTTTCGGCGCGCAGAGTTTCAAGACTTGCATCTCGTTCACGATGCCCATCTTTGTCAAAATCGCCTCCTGACCAGCTATCGATAATTGGGACACCTTGCAAATAAAAGCCCTCCTGTCTATCAATATCGGTATCCACACGTGCACCTGTTACGCGCACACCAATTTTGTTCGCCGAGGCAGTATCAGGTTTATCGGCTGCGCTACGCATCGCATTATAATAACTACCCGTACCACCACCGAATGATAGTGACGCTTGTTGACTTAGGCCACCTTCACGAATCTTTTTAATCGTCCTACCCAACATAACGTCATCACTACCGGCTCCACTTAATTCGTTGCCATCCTCGTCTCGAACCAGACCCACGCCAATTGCAGCCATCATCGATGATCTAATACCGAAGTTACCACCAGCCGTCAGAATGCCCTTATCGCGCATAGTTGATAGTATATTTAACCCCTGCATGAAATTGGCTACAAAAACCAAGCCGGGCAGTTCGCGAGCTCTTTCGCTGCCAAACTGCGTCGTGCCGGTAAATACATCAGCTCCTGGGTTGGCTTCGGCGGCCTCAATATAGTGTCTAAGGTAGGACTTACTAATACCTCTTACGTCGGCATCATTACGTATAATTAGAACATCGTGGTCATCTGATATTCTGCCTTTATCAATTGCACGATTGACAGCAAGAAGCGCTGCAGCATTCATTCGTCGAGCAACGTGGCCAATGATGCCTCCCTGTCTTTGGGACTCATTCCAACGAGATTTAACCACCGCTATATGAAGATCAGGAAAATCATGTCTTGCTCGTTCAATTTCAGAAAGCGTTAGGTCAATGTTCGCCTTTGACTCAGGGTCTTGCTCGGCGCTTTCAAACCAGTTAACGTGCAATAGTATCGTTGACTTAGCCAAAGCAGCGCTGTCTTGTTGACCATATGCGTGTACTAGTACGTTATAAATATTGTGCGCTTCAGCATTACCGCTTGCCTTAACTGGAATCGTAATGATTGAGCGTGTTTCATTCGACAATTGACTTAATTCAGAGGACTCATCAATAATTTGTTCAATTTCTCGGACATAGGCGTCACCCCGATCCTCAATTAGCTTATCGCGATACCAAGACAATTCTTCTCTTGGACTGAGTTGAGCCGATGGATTTTCAAGCAAGCGCGGTGACGTAACTTTACGCTGCGCCTCTACATCTGCAGCCGTTAATTCGCCCCCGTAGTAGCCATAAGGAGTGCGCTCTGGAGAGCGACGACGTAAATTCTCCATAGAGCGACGGGAGGTAATCGGAATAACTGGGGCCATCTCCGTAAAGTTTTCGGAATGCACAGTGGTATCATAGCCAGATGTCGTAATCTGATACTCTGGCTTAAGTTCGGGCGTGTGAGTAGTAACCGTGTCTGGTATATTGCCGACGTTATTATGACCAACGAGTGTCGCTAATGGTCGAACATGCTCCACGCCGCTTGCATCAATTCCAGTCTTTTGAACAACTTCGGCATATGCACCATTAAATGTAGTATGTCCATTTTCGGTTGAGAAAAACTGAGCAGCTGGACTACCAGCAGGAATATCAACATTACCATCTGGGCCAATGTTAACCATGAAGACTTCTGACTGGGTGCCTTTTGATCCAGAAATTGCTAGCTGAAGATTACCATTATGAGCCTGTTGAGACCAGTCGACAGAGTGATTACCGCTAAATGATCCGTTCTTGGTCATTGTCGCTACGCTCATAGCATATCCGCCATTACCATTACTGCCGTTCGTACCACCCCAATGCAAGCCAAGTTCGTTGCGGTCATAAATCCGAGGCGTATTATTGTCATACCAACCATCTCGTGTAATACGCGTGACCTGATCAGGATGATTGGTAATATATTGATCTACTGATACATTAGCCGTCTGCGTAGTAGGAATATCAATGCTATGTGAAGTATCAATAACCGACATGCCGTGGCTATGTAAAATATCGATTGAACTTTGCGGCAAGCTACCATCAGGATTGACCGGCAAATTATCGACCGAGACGTTGCCACTTTTATCTACTAAGTCTAAGGTTCCATTGCCGTTATTAACAAGGTTATGATCTGCCGACAATTCATACTGACCACCGTTTGTCCCGATTACCGAGCTATCATAAGTCGACTCCGCTGCATGATGAGTTACCACGTCCTGACCGTGGCTACCATGTACAATCCCATTTAATAATGTCTGATGCTGCTCACCATGAAATGGAACATTATGCGCGCGCCATAACTGCTCAACAAGACCCTGTCTAGTACCGTCAAATGCAGCAATGCCTTCTTGAACCACCGCACCGATTGTCATACCTATAACCGCACCCTTAGCACTCGCGAGTGCTACGCGACGTCGCTTTAATTTACTAAACGCCTTGTCTTTACTGGCAATATCTGTCTCTAAGCTGGCAATAAATTCTTCAGCTTGCAGATTGAGCAGTTCATTCAGTCCAGCCTCAAGGGGTAAACCAAGTGCGGTTCTAGCCTCCGGACTTAACCTTTGGCTAGCGATAGTCTTTGCTTCCGCCAAGGCAATGTCGAGCGCTAATCGTTGCTGCTCAACTTTGCCATCCTGGTAACTAATTAAATCAATTTTTCTTTGATCAGACAAAAGCACGCGCGCCTGAACCGCAGCCAGCGCGTCAATTGAACCCCTCAGGGTATCATGGTCATCAAGATTGACATCTTCATCGAATCGGCTCCGCAGCTCATCAGCCAAAGTACCAGCCTCAACCATTT
>JAJZQE010000061.1 GCA_021847685.1 bacterium
CGACACCGCTCGGACAAACTTACAGCCGACTCAAAAGGCCTTTTCCAATTTTGATGCCGCTAACGGCTAATCTTCGGACCCACCAGCCAAACTATAGCTCATATGTACTAAACTTTTTAGCTCATCATCTGGCACCTGACCGGTTAAAATAATCGTGTTCCAATGCTTTTTACTAAGATGATAACCAGGTAGCACCGTCTCGTAAGTCTCGCGCAGTATTTCGGCCAATTGTGGGTCACACTTTAAACTAATCCGCAGTGGTTTCGAGCTGTCAGCAATTAAAGCGAACATTTTACCGCCACCAGTTTCAGTATGGCCAAGTTTATAAACTGAGGTATCCTCGCCAAACGGAAAATCCAACCAAGCGTTGGGAAATGATAATAAAAAATCGTGCAGCTCTTTGTGGGTCATGATTTTAACTTACTTAAATAATATTGCAGCTCCATAATACTGCCGCGGATGTCGCCTAGCGCTCGATGATCCTGGGGTTTGGCAAATTTTTTATTAAATTTAGCTTCAAATACAACTTTCCAGGCACTAACGTCCAACATGCGGTAGTGCAATTTGGCATCAACCCGTGGCCACAACGCACTGATAAAGCGCCGATCCATGTGAATTGAGTTACCAGCTAGTAAAACCGGCTGATCTTTGTCGAAATTCTTATTGATAAAAGCCAGTAGTTTAGTCTCGGCCGCCGCTTGGCTAATCTTGCTTTGACGCGATCGTTCAGTCAGACCACTCGAGCCATGTTGATCAATACACCAGGGGTTCATTGTTGTCAAAATTTCATCCGGTTGGTGAACAATCGTCTCGAAGCTGGCGACTTCGTTAAAGTCCCAATCAGTTACAATCGCAGCTACTTCCAAAATAACGTCACGACTGGCGTCCAGTCCGGTCATTTCTAAATCAAGCCACAATATTCGTTGGCTGTCTTTGGCTTTTTTCCTTACCATTATTTATCTTCTTTCTGTTTGTCAATCCGATCAAGTTTTGTGACCCGAACCAGCCAGTATATAACCAAAGCCGTTACTATAAGTGTGATGAGCGACGACACCACCGCACCCCAACTAAACACCAGGCCGCCACGACCACCGTTACCAGGCGCGACCACCACCCATTTGAGTTGCGCCAAGTCGATACCACCAATTAAAAAACCAACAATTGGGTTAATTAAACCGTCCACAATCTGTTTGACCGATGCACCAGCCGCCGTACCAAGCGCTAAACCTACTGCAAGGCCAATTACACCCTGTTCACGGACAAAATCCAAAAACGCCATCAGATGCGTGCGGCCGACACTCGCAAACTCAGTTCCATGCAACTTTGCCGCCGCCAACTCTTTCATTAGTAAAGCTTTTTCAGCTCGAGACAATTTCACGACAGTTTTTTCTTTTTTATCCTTTGCTTCAACCATATAAACTCCTTCGTTACATCCTAGTCGGTACTTCAATGCCGAGCAACCTTAGACCATCTTCAATCACAAAACTTACTTTCTTTAATACCTCAACACGCGCCCATTTTTGGTTGGCTTCAGACTCATTAATTCGAGTTGTTTCATAGTACCGGTTCAAATCACGGGCTAGTTCGTACAGGAAACCTGCAACTTTATGCGGCTCCAAATCGCGCGCCGCCAACTTGACGACATCAGGGTATTCAAGTAATCGAACAATGATTGCTTTTTCGGCTTCATAATCATAGTCGGATAGACTGGACTCAATATTTTGATTGTCCTGCAAAATTTTGTTCACCCGGACGGCCGCATATTGAATGTACGGACCGCTAAAACCGCTAAGGGCAAAAATCGAGTCCCAGTCGAATAAAATATTAGTCCGACGATCGGCGGCAAAGTCGCTAAACTTAATCGCACCTAGTGCAATTTTTTTAATATCGTCGTCACTGACATCACGGTCGCCGGTTAGCTGACGAGCGCGCGCTTCAGCTTGATCAAGCAGCGCTTCCATCAAGACAACGCCCTTGCGGCTACTCATTTTTTCGCGGGTGCCATCATCATTTTTTTGATCAATCGTGCCAAACCACAGGTGATAAAGTTCGGTTTTAATACCTAGTTTCTTGGCCATAGCAAACAACTGAGAAAAATAAAATTGTTGTTCAGCACCGACGCAGTAAATCACCTTATCAGGATGCCAGTTGTCTTCGCGGTACAAAATCGTCGCCAAATCCGTCGTAGCATATAAGGCGGCGCCGTTACTTTTTTGAACCAAGAGCGGTACGTCAAAACCGTAGTCATCAAGCGGTACGATAATCGAATTATCGTTGTTTTTAATGGCAATTTTACTATCTAGCAGTTTTTGAACGGCTTCTTTACCACGAGGTGCAAAAAAGGCCTCGCCCATTTCGTAGTCAGTCGATATTTTTAGTCGGGCCATGACATTATGAATATGGTCGAGTGAGATTTTATTAAACCGGGCACTATAATCCACCGCCTGCTGATCGCCATTTTCAAGCTTAATTAGCCAAGATTGAACTTCGTCAGCCAGCTCAGTTTCACCGCGTTCTTTTTCTTCTTTTAGAACTTTTTTTGTCTGAATATAAACGCGACCAAGTTCGTAAACGCCGTCTTTTTCAAGCGCAGCTTCACTACTAAATCGCAAAAAGCCAGTTACCCAAATTCCAAACGGCGCGCCGTAGTCACCCAGGTGATTATCACTAATCACGCGCCAACCGGTTGCTTCAAGCAATTTCTTAACAGCCCAACCCTGATTGCCAGGGCGTAAGTGACCTACGCTATAAGGCTTGGCCATATTTGGGCTTGGATACTCCACGACCGCCGTCTTACCAGCACCATCTTGACTACTACCAAAGTTATCACTCCAGACTGATTGCAAAGAATCTTCCAAAGATTTAGCAGTAACTCGTAAGTTTATAAAGCCCGGCCCAGCCACCTCGACCATCGAAAAATCACCGGTTTTTTGGAGCTCCACAGCTATCTTTTCTGCAACTACCCGTGGATTGACACCAAGCTGGCCGGATAGCTCAAGGGCAACGTTAGTGGCATAGTCACCAAAAGCTGGATTAGGTCGCGTCAAATGCACCGTCGCGTTGACGGCAAATAAATTATTAATGATTTGAGAAATTTTCGAGTCCATTAAGTTAAATTATACCAGTCATCCCCTAAAACCGGTATTACCGACAGTTTAAGCTACAGTCCGATGCGGGCTATTTGGCTAAAATCACGTATAATTACTGGTGAATGCTATATATTTACTCTGATCAGCCAGCCGAACAAGCCGCCCGTGCCGTATCAACTAGCATTACGGCGCAATTGCAACACGGCAAGCGTGTCTTATGGCTCTTATCTGGTGGTTCTGGCATCGAGATTGCCATCAAGGCTCAAACGCTACTGCCGACCGACCTAGATTTAACTAATCTATACGCCAGTTTGACCGATGAACGCTTCGGTAAACCCAACCATGCCAACGAAAACTGGCATCAACTAATAGCAGCTGGTTTTAGCCTGCCAAATGCGCAACTGTATCGTCCGTTACAAGGTAAAGACCCAGCAACCACCACCCAACTTTTTAACAATTGGCTAGGCGAACAATTTAGCGCCGCCGATTACAAGATTGGCATCTTTGGCATTGGTAGCGACGGCCAC
>JAJZQE010000062.1 GCA_021847685.1 bacterium
TGGCAGTTTTCATTCAAACTACCAAGAAAACCAACTGGTTGAGTTATTGGATTGGTTGTCTTGCTGGCATTATTCCCTGGCTTGTCGTTGCGTTTACGATGTGGCTAGGTGCTGCAAACGGTAGTAGTGCGCCGACCTTTGTGTATTGGATATTTGTATCAATCTTCCTGTTCTTTAACGCCTTCGCAGTTAATATGGTGTTGCAGTATAAAAAAGTTGGACCATGGGAGAACTATTTTTATGGTGAGTTGGCCTATATCATCCTTAGTCTTGTTGCTAAATCGCTTCTGGCGTGGCAAGTATTTGCTGGTACGTTACGGCCTTAAGTCTATCTAAATTGTCTGTTACCCTAGATTTAACACCTTTGGCGTGCTACAATAAAGTCAATCATTAAAGATTGGATTGAATAATATGGCCAAACACAAAAGATGGCACAGTGCAGACATTAAGCGCCTTTTGAAAAAAAAGCTTAAGTCACAAAAAAGATAATAAAACACCGAGTAAATGCTCGGTGTTTTATATTGAAGCTAGATTGAGGCCATTCTAGGGATTCATCGAGCAAACACTAGCAACCTTTAAACTAGCGTTCGGTTGCTGCTTTGAAAAGTTTTACCCACTGAGCCAGCGTCATCTGGGATGGCTTAATATTAGGCTTCAGCCCAACTTCGGCTATGGGCATTTTGGCGAATTTTTTTGGATCAGAAAAGCAATCAACAATCGTTTTTTTGTATAAATTTAGTTGGCTAGGCTTAATCAATGGTTCATCACGGTGGACAATTTCAAGAAGTACCGTATCGACATTTGGGTGTGGCCAAAAATCAGTACGGCGCAGTGGTCGGCGGATGTGAACTGCAAATTCTGGTCCGATGATCATGCCAAGTTGGCTGGTGAAATGATCGGAATCGGCAAGTAGCTTGTCGGCGAATTGTTTTTGAACGATTAAATAGGTTGCAGTTGGCGGATTAGTGGCCTCGGTAATTTTATGCAGAATTGGCGAACTAAGATGAAAAGGGATATTAGCGAATATTTTATATGGCTTTTCGGGTAGCGTCATTTCTAGAAAATCGCCCTGATAAATTGAGACGTTTGGATAGTCACGCATATTTTCGCGCAGTGTACTAACGACGCGCGGTTCAAACTCGATAGCCGTGACTGTATGGCAACGAGTCGCTAGAACTGACGAAATCACACCACTGCCGGCGCCGATATCGATGACATCATCATGCTTGTTAATTGACGTGTGCCCGACCAACTCTTTGACAAGTTGTGGGTTTCGTAAAAAATATTGTGAATAATGGGCGAGTCGTTTCAAAATAATTCCTATAAATAGTTATCTTTCTTGATAATCATAACACGGCAACCTTTGACCATGGCAGTATGGATATTAGCCATTGTTTAGTCGTCGGGCTATATGTAGTAAAATAGACTGATAAACAAGGAGTGATGCCATGGATGAACAGGTAACCGCACCTAAAAAGAAATACACGCACGGACAAAGTGCCACCGTAGTTAATGGCGGTGGCGGTGTTATTTATGGAATGGGCTTTGTCGGTGCTGTAATCTATTTTCTGCAACATGCCGTTGGGCTATGGCCAATCATTTTGGCAATTCTAAAGGCATTGGTTTGGCCTGTTTTTATTGTTTACAGGCTACTTCAGAATCTGCTTGGCTAATGAGCTAGTGGATGTCGATGGTTCCAAGGCGTCGATTGATTATTTGACGCCAAGGAGTGTTGAGCGTGACTAACCACTGATATAGCCCAGGCGATGGCCATCAATGTGGCGACGCTATAGAAAATAAAGGAGCTTTCCACGACTAGTCCGATCACAGCCATGATGCCAGCAACTACTCCAATTGCAACCTCGGTCATATTGCGCCAACTTCGATTTGTTAGGTCGAAGCCGTTAATAGCGACCATTGCTAGTCCGATAACAGCTAGGACAGCAACGGCGCTATTCCAACTGTCTAATATTAGCCATGAAAACCCATAAATTTTTGCAAATACTACGGCTACGCCAAGTACGAACAGGGCAGCAGTAGCGATATCGCGCCATGAAAGTTTCATAATGCTCTTCCCCCTTTGTGCATTTTTTTAGATAACGAATTTGATTTTAGTTGGTTGCTTAGTTGTCGCCATCGTCGAATTTGCAGACGCCTCGCACGTTGCAGCCAACCATCACTTTCGTCATAATCCAAGTCATCTAACCTTAAATCTGTTAATTTTGTTGGGCTGTTAACTATTCGTAGCCTGTTCATTTCAAAACCCCCGATTCATATATAATTTTCAACTATTTTGGGTTTTTTTGTTTGCCTCCCTCTCGCATTTTTTACCTCCTGTTTAGTTGCGCCCAGTATGACGCAAACCTTGGTATAACTCTATGAATACAATCACAGACCAATTGCGGTTATTGATTAGTTGGCATATAGTTGAAGACGAGGTAGTCGTTATGAACACCCCAGATCAAAAGCAGCTCGAATCGTTTTTTATAAAGTATCCGATACGCCATTTTGACAAGGGCCAGATTATCATAGCGGCCAACGAAACCCCTTCGGGGATATTTTACGTTGTTAGTGGCCAAATTAGGCAGTACGATATTACTGATCTTGGCGCAGACATTGTTGTTGACATACTATTGACGTCGTCGCTTTTCCCACTAGATTGGGCGGTTAGGAATAGACCAAGCCAATACTTTTATCAAGCGATTGGCCCAGTAAAAGTTAGAGTGGCGCCACTTGGCGAACTGGAATCATTTTTGATGCAAGCGCCAAATCTATTATTTAGTTTGTTGACTCGATCAGTGGCGGCGATGACTATTATGCAGCGTCGCATGGCCCACCTAATGAGCGGTGTAACCCTGAATCGAGTAATGTTTGAGCTTATCACCCAGGTCAAGCGAGTTGGTGTCCGACGGGCCGACGGGTCGTACTCGCTTCACCTGCACGAGGATGAGCTGGCACAGCGCGCTGGTTTAACGCGCGAAACGGTTAATCGTGAAGTTGGCAAGTTGAAAAAATTGGGCATAATTGAGGTTAATCATCGCCGGCTAAGAATTAGAGATTTGGCTAAACTAGAATCGATGCTTGATTCACATCTCTAAGTTGATTTTCATCCGATTCCTATAAATCGCACAACAAAAGTAGTAAAATATATACATGGGGGTATAAATATGACTGCAAGTACCAAAACTTTTCGGCGATTGCCGACACAGGGCAAGATATTTGGCGTATGCGCCGGTATCGCCGACTACTTTGATATGGATGTAACCCTACTGCGGGTTATGTTTGTAGTTTTGACGCTACTGAGCGGTGGCGGATTGTTGATTTTATATTTGGCATTAGCCCTAATTATGCCAGTTGGTGACGTACCGGTCTCGACGAAGTCGGCCGCAACAGAAGTTAATGACAAGGAGACGGCAGCTGATATGGATAAAAATTATCATAATGGTGGCAATACCCGTAATTTTGTCGGTCTTGGCCTCATTTTATTCGGAGTCTGGTTGCTATTGGGCCAGTTCTTCCCGACTTTCTTTCTTTTAAGGTGGGAGTTTATTTGGCCGATATTGGTAATTTTATTAGGCGTGCTTGTT
>JAJZQE010000063.1 GCA_021847685.1 bacterium
TTTTGTCGTATGCAACTGTTTAAAGGGTAGGTGTGTGATAAAATAAAGATAATATGGATGATAATCAACTACACGCAATGCGCCACAGCTTAGCTCACATTACAGCCGCTGCGGTACAACGGCTTTGGCCAGAGGCAAAATTTGGAGTCGGTCCAGTGGTCGATAATGGCTTTTATTATGATATCGATCTAGGTGAGATTAAGATTTCTGAGGCAAATTTCCCAAAAATCGAGAAGGAAATGCGCGGCATTATTAATTACGGCGATGATTTTGAACGGTTTGAGATGCCGATTGACCAGGCGATTGACTGGGCTAAGCAAAATAACCAGCCTTATAAGGAAGAGCTACTTAATGATTTAAAGCGTTCGGGCACAACTGTGGCTAAAGACCTTGATGTAAATGAACTTGGGCTAGCCGCAACCGGTGATTCGGCCGTAGAGAACGTTTCGTTTTACAAAAACGGTAACTTTGTTGATTTGTGCCGCGGTCCACACGTGGCTAATACCAAAGATGTCGGTGCATTTAAGCTGATACGTGTTGCTGGTGCTTACTGGCGAGGCAAAGAGACTAATCCCCAGATGCAGCGGCTGTATGGTGTGGCTTTTGCAACCCAGGAAGAACTTGACGCTTATTTGGAGCGCTTAGAGCAGGCTAAATCTCGTGACCATCGTCGCCTTGGTAAAGAGCTCGATCTTTTCACAATGTCACCACTGGTTGGCGCCGGTTTGCCGTTATTTACGCCGCGCGGTACGGTACTACGGGACATTTTTGCACAATATTCTAATCAATTACGCCAGGATCGAGGTTTTACTAAGGTTTGGACACCGCATATTACCAAGACTGATTTATATGAAACGTCAGGCCATTGGGCGAAATTTGGTGACGAGCTATTTTTAGTTACCAGCCAAGAGACTGACGACAAGATGGCCTTAAAGCCAATGAACTGTCCGCATCACACGCAGATTTATGCTAGCCACCCACGCAGCTACCGTGATTTGCCGGTGCGCTTTTTAGAGACAACGACTGATTATCGTGACGAGAAAACTGGCGAACTTGGTGGCCTAAACCGTGTGCGATCACTGACTCAGGATGATAGTCATGTATTTTGTCGAACTGATCAAATTGAAGGCGAGATTAATAATTTACTTGCTAGCGCCCGCGAACTTTACGGTGCAATTGATATGCCACTTCGGGTCCGTCTATCTTATCGTGACGATAGTGATAGTTATTTGGGTGAGATGTCTTTGTGGCAGTCGGCCCAAGAGCAGCTAAAGGCGGCCGTGATTGCCAACGAGCTGGAATATTTTGAGCAAGACGGCGAAGCGGCTTTTTATGGTCCAAAAATCGACTTTATGGCAACTGATGCCATCGGTCGCGAGCATCAAGTGGCGACTGTCCAGCTGGACTTTGTCCAGCCTGGTCGCTTTGGGCTAACTTATACTGATAGCGAAGGCAATCCGCAGACGCCAGTTATGATTCACTGTGCGCTGCTTGGTTCAATTGAGCGCTTTTTGAGCGTCTTAATCGAGCATACGGCTGGTTGGTTTCCGTTCTGGTCAGCACCCGAGCAAGTGCGAGTTTTGACTATCAATGATGCTTTATCGGATTACGTTGATGAGATAAAAGCTATTTTAGATGGCATAGTGCTGATGAAGCCGGTTAAGTATAACGAACTTCGCTATACAGTCGATGAACGTAATGAATCACTTGGTAAGAAAATTCGTGAAGCCAGCAGCTGGAAAATCCCGGTTCAGCTTATTGTTGGCAATCAAGATAAAGAGGCGCGAGAGGTTAGTATCCGCACGCAAACTGGTGAAGAAAAAGTCGCACTTGATGAGTTGACTGAGTACTTAACGAGTCTCTAAGCGCATGAAAACAATTGCTATTGATATAGATGATGTTATCGCTGATACGCATAATGCAGTAATAGCTTGGGGTAATGAGCGTTCAGGCAGGGAGCTTAGTGAGGCTGACTATATAGTTAAGGCTGATTATTGGGGTTATTACGAAAGGGTATGGGCTGAACACGATCTGTCTCATCTTGATTTTAATTTATTTATTAAAGATCTTGCTGTTGACCAAGCTCATATACCGCTTTTACCGGGCGCACTTTATGCTGTATCGGAGCTACGTAAACGCTTTCATGTTATACTAGTTACATCTCGTAATCCTGTACTTAAAACCGCAACACGCCGTTGGTTAGACGAAAACCTAGGTATTGATATTGATATTTATTTTGCTAAAGGACAAGATCACGACGCAAGTAGTCTTACTAAGGGTGAAATATGCAAGAATCTTGGCGCTTGGTTACTGATTGACGATAGTGTAGAGCACGTTCAATCGGCTCTCGATTACGGCACTGAGGCGATCTTATTTGGCTCGTATGGCTGGCATTCACATCTTCCAAAAGGTGCTGTTAATAAGCAAAATTGGTCCGATATATTGGAGTATGTTAATGATCACGCAAAGTGAATTTCGTTCTAAAATTGAATATCTTATAACTCGTGTTTCTGTAGGGAAGGTAATAACTTATGGTGATCTAGCGGCGCTAGCTGGACATCCTTATGCCGCTAGGGTGGTAGGTGGGATGGCGCATTACGGTAACTCTGATTTACCGTGGCACCGACTTGTTAATCGGTTTGGCGGACTAGCATCTGGCTTCCCAGGTGGCCGCGAAGTCCAGGCACAACTTCTTGCGCATGAGGGCGTAACTTGTACGAATTATATTGTTGATAATTTTGATGCAATACGTTGGAGTCCAATTCAATGACCGATAATCAAAAATCTGCCATCAATAATCTACCCCTCATTGTTATAGTTGGTCCGACTGCTAGTGGCAAAACTTCGCTGGCAATTGATTTGGCAACTAAGTTTAACGGTGAAATTATTTGCGCAGATTCCAGGACTATATATAGATATATGAATATCGGCACGGCTAAACCAACGCCGAAAGAACGAGCTTTGGTGCCACACTGGGGAATTGATCTTGTTAATCCAGGCGAGTATTTTTCGGCAGCCGATTTTAAACAATATGCTTTGCAAAAAATTAGCGAAATACGGTCGCGCGGTCACGTTCCATTTTTGGTTGGGGGGGCTGGGCTATATATTGACTCAGTCATATTGGACTACAATTTTGGGACAAAATTCGACCCAATCTTTCGGGTCAAACTAGAAGACAAAAGTTTGGATGAACTATACGAATATTGTAAAGAGCACAACATAGCATTGCCAGAAAACTATAAAAACAGGCGTTATGTTATTCGAGCAATTGAAAGCCATAATTTCGAAAAAAAACGCCGCTTAACACCTATCGATAACACAATAGTTGTAGGAATAGCAACAGATAAAGATATCTTAAAACAGCGAATTACACAACGGTTTGAACAAATGTTAGCAAATGGAGTGGTGCAAGAAACAATAATGTTGGGCAAAAATTACGGCTGGTCGAGTGATGCTATGAAGTCAAACATCTACCCGCTAATACGTGACTATATTGACAAGAAGATTTCGATCGATGATGTAAAAAAAGCAATAGTAGTGGTGGACTGGCGGTTA
>JAJZQE010000064.1 GCA_021847685.1 bacterium
TTTAATATCTTCAAGATGCTTCCAAACATCCATAGCTCCATTATAATACGCAAGGTCTTTAAACCATGGCAATTCATCTGTCCCACGCAAGCTACGCATAACGCCGCTATAGGCGCTATTCTTGGCTTTAACAATCTGATCATCGGTTACATCGGCGTTCTCACTTAATGAACCCAAGACTGACAGTCGCCATTTGACCTCGAATATATCGCGAAAATCCTTCTCGGAGAAGTAAGCAAGGCCTGCCGTAATATAATGGTCGATACCTCTTTCACTGAACTCGCCTTTTAGCGATTGTTCCATAACCACGCCCAGCCCCTCCTCGGCATCATAATAGTCATTCAGTCCGACACGAAGTGGAAGCAAATCTGTCTCACCGCCACTGACAGCGCGTAGTAGGTGGACGCCTAGTTCGTGAACAACAAGGCCTTTTAGTGCATCTATTTTTATATCCGCTCGGTTATTTGGAATAACGACTCGTTTTTCGGCTGGCTTAACATTAATTGAACCTGCATCCTCAATATCAACTCGCCAACCCTGGGCAGATTCGCCAAATTCTTGTTCGATAATTTCAGCAAAGAGCGCAGCAACTTCTTGACTTGTAAATGTTGTCTTTTCTGGAACATGTGAGAGCATATTTTCATAAAGTGCTTCAACAGCACCATGCATCCATTCAACTGTACTGGCGGATGGCTTGAACCGCTCTGGACAGTCAGCACTTGGCTTATATTCCAAGATACCGAATAATTCATCCCGAATACGCTGTCCTGTTTCACCCATGTCCTTATTTGCAATCTTATTTAACTTTTCTTGCAGAAGTGACTCATAGGTATTTTTATCCGGCTCACCATATAACTCAATATTGAGCTTCATATACTCATCTTTAAGGCGTAACTTCTCGGCCGGATCATCCGTGTGCTTAAATTCGCGGGCAAGCTCCATCAGATGATTTTTTTTGAGATATCCATCTATAAATTCTTCATAAACTACTCTATGTTTAGGCGGTAAATCCGCGTGACCTAATAAGTTCCGACCAATCGTTTCGATATTAGATGCGTCTTTCTCGATATCGACATTATCCAACCTGTCATATAGATGATTCGGGTTACGAACCTTACCCGCCAAAAAGTCTGCTTTTTGCTCTTCGGCTATAAACTTTTCTGGCACATAGTAAGTAATAAGCTTCGGTTCGCTATCAAGTATTTGGTTAAATAGACTTGTGATACTTTCAGGCTGATTTAGTTGTTCCATATACTAAATACGATAGCATTTTATTACTATATTGTCAATCTGTTACAGACTTTTCCATAATATCCTGCTTGGCACCAAAAAATAGTTTATCGCTTTGACCAATTGGCTTGAATCCATATTTTTCATACAATTTCTTAGCTATATCGTTTTCCGATACCACTAAAAGTCGAGTTACCATATCTGAACTGGCTACTCCAAGCGAGGCCTTAAATAAGCTCGATCCGATTCCTTGCTTGTGCCACCTTGGATCGACAAAGAGCCCCTTGAGCTGAACCGTATGCTCATTTTCGACATAAGCCATTGTATAGCCCAAAACCCGACCGTTTGCCTCGGCTACAAACACGAACCAATTAGGATCATCTATCTTTTCGGCTGTCTTTTTAATAAATTCGCGACGTCTTATATCAGACATGCGGTATCTATCATTAAAGTCTTGAAGATAATTAGCTGGGATTAATCGCTGATAATAGCTTTGGGCGTGGTCGCGAATTGATATGCTGTACATAGCGCTAGCGTCGCTCTTCATCGCTGGTCGAATGATATACTGCATACGAATAATATAGTCTAACTATTGGCTTGTGTCACTAAAAATTATGTCGCCTTTAGATTTTATCGAGCTGATTCAACAACTCTCGTTGCTTGCGATTTAGTTTTGTTGGGATATCAACAATCACACTGACGATATGGGGACCACGCTTGTCGCTGCGCATATGAGGCACACCGTGGCCTGATAACTTAAAGTCGGTGCCAGATTGCGTACCAGCAGGCACTTTCATGCGGACGTTACCATCAACCGTCTCGACGTCAATCTCGGTACCCAGAGCGGCCTCAACCATGCCGATATGCTCTTCGGACAGAATAATATCGCCTTCGCGCGTAAAACGTTTGTGAGCTTTAACACGAATATGAACGTAAAGGTCGCCCTTTTCACCACCACCAACCGCTTCACCGTGACCTTGCAGGCGAATCGTGGCGCCATCATCTATACCAGCCGGAATTTTAAGTTTAATTGTGCGCTTTTGGCGTTGCGTACCTTTTCCGTGACAGACGGTACAAACTTTTTCTGGCACTTTACCGCGACCATGACAGGTTTCACAGATCACATTCTGCTGAATCTGGCCAAACATCGTATTCATGACACGACCAACTTGACCAGCGCCCTTACAGGTAGGACAGGTTTTCATGTCATAGCCCGGCTCGACAGTTGTGCCGTGACAGTGTGAACATTCATCATCTAAATCAAGTTCAATCTTGTGCTCGACGCCAAAAACCGCCTCTTCAAAGCTTAGTTGTAGGCTAATTTCGACGTCACGACCACGTTCTGGTCCGCGACGCTGTTGACCACCGCCAAAAAACTGACCAAAAATATCACCTAGGCCACCGTCACCAAAGTCGAAGTGGACATTTTGGCCGCCAAAACCACCAAAGCCTTCAAATGGATTACCGCCCGCGCCACCACCGGATGATCCACCGACGCCAGCATGACCAAACTGGTCATAACGTTGACGTTTTTGACTGTCTTTTAGGACTTCGTAAGCCTCTGTAACTTCCTTGAATTTAGTCTCATCGCCACCATCTTTATCAGGGTGAAATTTAACAGCCGCCTTGCGGTAGGCTTTTTTAATTTCATCGGCAGAAGCGTTTTTACCGATACCTAAAACTTCATAATAATCGCGCTTTGTCATCTGTATCTATGATATAAAACTAGCACTCAATATGCAAGAGTGCTAGAGGTATTTATATAGCCGCCCGGAAGCGGCTATATAAAATCGAAGTGGCTTGTCATGAGCGGTTAGGCAACCGTGCGGCGACCGGCACCCGAGACAGCGCGCCAAATCCAAAGTGCAATAACCGAACCAACTAGAGCGACTAGCAGACTCCAGATGTTAAAGCCCGTGACACCGTCTATGCCAAAGAGACCAAGGACGAATCCACCTAGCAAGCCACCTATAATGCCCACTACGATGTTACCCAGCAAGCCTTGCTGTGCATTGTTTCCGGCAATGATTGATGCAATCCAGCCGGCGATTCCACCTAATATTATCCAACCGATGATTCCCATAATGTTCCTCCTCCTTTGGTTATATTGCACTTACAATTATACCGCGTTTAGGACCGGCTGAAAAGAAAAGGAGCCGCGTTTTGACACGCGACCCCTTTAAAAATGTGCTAAAAATCACTACTTTTTATCGTCAACAACCTCGCCTTCAACAGGCTCGTCACCCTTCTTTTCATCAGGGGTAGCAGACTCTTCTTTAGAGGCCGATTCGTACATTTTAGCGCCGATTGGCATGATAG
>JAJZQE010000065.1 GCA_021847685.1 bacterium
GCCCCTCATCAACTACTGTCATGCGACCCTCGACGCCAGCCAACGCCTCAATACCGGTCTCGATCTGCTGAATACTTAGGCCAACTTCGCGACCAACCGCCACCGCCGCCAAACTGTTATAGACGTTAAACTCACCCGGAATATTACAGTGAATGTTGTAACTATCGTCACCGACGTTCAGCTCGTAGCGACAACCGTCAGACTCTAACTTAACCTGACTCGCTTGCAAATCACCGGCTTTAATGCCGTATGAAGCCGAATTTGGTATTGCCTCCAAAAAAGCCTTGGCGTTTGGATCGTCGGCATTAACCACACCGAACTTTTTACCATGCCGGGCGGCAATTTTGAACAAGCGCAGCTTTGCCTCTAAATAGCGTTCGAACGTGCCGTGATAATCCAAATGTTCGTGCGTAATATTGGTCATCACTGCAATTTCATACGGAATCCCCCAAACACGGTACTGCGCCAATGCATGGCTGGTTGTTTCAAGCACAACCCATTCCACGCCCTGTCGTTTAAAGTTCTTTAAGCGCTTTTGCAAAAGTGGCGCCGAGGCTGTTGTCATATGCGCAATTTGCGGAATAATGGCGTTATCAACACCATAGGCCACCGTCGTCATCAGGGCCGTTTTATAACCCGCCCGGCTCAGCATTTTCTGAATCATAAAAGCAGTTGTTGTCTTGCCATTTGTACCAGTCACACCAATAACATGCATCTTGCGCGACGGAAAACCATAGTAAATATTAGCCAACACTGCCTCGACCAAATGGCCATATGGTTCAATTGCTTTAAAAATAGAGATTGGAATAAATCTTTTAACCACATTGCGGATATTAATCATGACTATTATTGTAGCGCACTGTTATGTAACCATGAAGTAAATATCGACCAACTAATTATCGTAGTGTGATGGAAATCACTTTATAAAATATATGGTATTATAGATAGAGACGATGTCGCCAAGCTACAGAGATGGAAATTGAAATTAGGAGGTATTATGCCCAAGTCAACCGACGAACTGCAAAATTCCGCCAATAGGATAGAAAAGCAGCTCACTTCACCGACGGTGACGCTAATCCTAACAGTTGCGACGCTCGGCGCCTTTATTTACCTAGGTTATTTATTGCAGCCAGCTTATCGTGGTGACCCGCTACCCTACACCCTGGCCTTAGTGTCTGAATTCTTTATTATCACTCAGGGACTGTTGTCATTTTGGACGATTCTAAGCGGCCGCATAAATCCTCGCAACTACGAATATCACAGCGCGCAGGCTAAACTCTACGACGCGCCAATCGGCAAGTCGGCCATTCACGTTTTAAAAAAGCAGGATACCGAGGTGTCCAGCACTGTGCCGATGTACGTTCACCACAATCCAATATCGGTCGATGTTTTTATACCAGTTTACGGTGAGCCGATTGATGAAATCAGACAAACCGCCAAAGCCGCTAAAAATATTTACGGGCTGCATAAAACCCACATTTTAGATGATGGCTCGTCTGATGAAGTCGAGGCAATGGCTAAAAAAATCGGCGTTAATTATATCCGTCGCCCAGTTCACGACAATGCCAAAGCCGGCAATATTAACTACGCCTTAGCCAATACTTCGGGTGACTTCTTTTTGATTTTGGATGCCGACTTTGTAGCCGACCCAACGATTTTGTACGAAACCATTCCGTTTTTTGAAAACGACAAACTGGCATTCGTCCAAACCCCGCAATTTTATGACAACCAAAACAACTTCGTCTCGACGGCGGCTAACTTTATGCAAAATGTCTTTTATTCGCTAATTCAATCGGGCAAAAACCGCTTTAACGCTGCTTTTTGCGTCGGCACCAACGTGGTATTTCGGCGCAGTGCCGTTATGTCGATTGGTGGTATGCACACCGAGTCTAAGTCCGAGGACATCTGGACTTCGCTACGCCTGCACGAGCGTGGTTTTGATTCGATTTACATTCCAAACGTTCTTTCGGTTGGCAAAACACCTGAAACTTTAATGGCCTATTCTAAACAACAATTGCGTTGGGCAACCGGAAGTTTTGAAATTTTCTTACGCAGTAATCCGCTATTTATGCGCAAGCTAACGGTTGACCAGCGGCTGCAATACTTTGCGACTACATCGTATTATTTTGTTGGTTTTTCGGTTCTGCTACTACTGCTTTTGCCGCCACTACAAATATATTTCAACTTATCACCAATCGCCACCACGATTCCAATTTGGCAATGGGGCCTAATGTATAGCGGCTTTTATGTTTCGCAATTAGTCCTAGCCTTTTACACCATGGGTGGCTTCAAATTTAAGACCTTGATGCTTTCAAACGTCTCTTTCCCGATATATATTAAAGCTTTCTTTAACGCCCTAACACGTCGCGACCAAGCATGGCACGCCACCAATACCGTGTCTTACGATTCGCCGTTTAATTATGTTCGAATTCAGGTTTATGTATTTATATTCTTGTTTTTGACGACAATCGTCGGCACGCTAAAGGCGATTTATACTAACCAACTGTCAATTTCACTAATTTGGAACGCGCTTAACACCTTTGTCTTTGGATACTTCGTTATCATGGCCTACGGCGAGGCTCGCTATCTAAAGAAACAGCGCAAGCAGGCCAAAAAGACAACTAAGTTAAAAGAAATACCTATTCAGGAAGGAGCCACCTCATGACATTCGGAAGTCGCCTCAGATTTATGCTCGGCATACTGTTTGTAATTACAATTGCCGCCGCCTTAGCCTTTTACCTAACTGGCATTATGTCAGTCGCCAAATCGTCCAAGGCCGAACTTGACGCCGCCTCAGTTTCGATTGGTACTGATTATCCTGGACTTGTCGTCAAGCAAAATGTCGAGGTTGGCGATAAAGTTACCAAGGGTCAAATTTTATTTGAAATTCAAAGTGCCCCCCTCAACGAAGTGTTAACCAATGGCACCGTTGTGGCCAGCTCGCTGCCGTTTAGCGTCGACCGTAAAACAAACTATATCCAACTAAAAGCCACCGACGATGGCGTTATCGACAAAATCAACTATCCGGCTGGATCATATGTGCCGGTTGGCGGTATCGTTGCGACGGCCTACACGGTTAACTCGCTGTACGTGACGGCCAACTTCCGCTTGTCGCCACCAGACTACGCTCGCATCGACAAGTCCAGCAAAATTAGATTACGCATGCCCGACAATACCACTCAAGAAGCGACGATTTTCTCGATTTCTTTGGTACGTAACGGCGATGGTGTTGATACGGTCGTCAAAGCTCGGCTGAAAAACGCCGATATTACCGATTTTAGGTTTTCGGTTGGTACGCCAGTCGAGGCCACTATGCAACTTGGTAAAACTTCGTGGTACCAAGGCCTGATTACCTACATCGAACAATTGTTTAAGCCACTTGGACAATAATGACCGGTGACAAAAAAACGATACTATTTTCAATATTATTTGTCGCGATTAGTAGCGGTACGGTTTTAGCCTTGTCTTTAACTAAACAATTGCCCCAAAATATTTTGCCCGGTGCTAG
>JAJZQE010000066.1 GCA_021847685.1 bacterium
CAAGCTGTCGCGAGCTGATCCATGGCTGCTAATTGAGCGGTCGTTGCAACAAATCGCTGTAATTTAAAATAACCTCCCAAGCAGGAGGTTATTTATTAGGCCAATAATAAATTATTTAGCAGCTGGTTTTTTAGCAGGCGTTTTTTTGGCGGCTGGCTTGGTCGCGGTTTTAGGAGCGGCGACCTTGGCAGCAGCGACTTTTTTTGCAGCTGGTTTTGCGGCAGCAGCTTTTTTAACAGCTGGCTTAGCGGCGACAGTTTTAGCAACTGGCTTTTTAGCAGCGGCTAGCTTGACGCCAGCGGCTTTGGCGACCTTAGCAAGTTGTGACTTGCGACGAGCAGCGGTGTTTTTCTTTAACAGGTTTTTCTTGACGGCCGTGTCGATTTCACTGTGAACGGCGCTCAAAGTTTCAGCCGAGGGCTTAGCATTAAAAGCCTTGAGGGCGGTCTTGATATCGTGCTTAATACCGACGTTACGCTCGCGGCGCTTGATAGTCTGCTTGGCTCGTTTAATGGCGGATTTGATGATTGGCATAATGTTCCTTTGTTACTTTAAATTAATAGATACAATCAAGAGGTGATTATAGGGTAAAATTGTTAAATTGTAAAGAGTTGGTCGCTTATTGACTGATGTAAAATACTTATGGTATAGTGACATCAAACTCTAGGCGACTAGAATATAAAATAAAAACCCTAGGAAGCTAAAATGAATGACGTCAAGATAAAACAGCAAGTCATCGAAAAGATAAAAAGTGCGACTAATATTTTAGTGACGGTTAGTAACGATCCGTCGGTTGACGCCCTGTCGGCTGCGCTTGGTTTGACGGTGATGCTTAACAAGCTTGACAAGCACGCCACGGCGGTTTTTAGTGGTGCCATTCCGCCAGCTATTACCTTCCTAGACCCGGCCAAAACGTTTGAGTCGACGACCGATAGCTTGCGAGATTTTATTATTGCACTTGATAAAGAAAAAGCTGACCACCTGCGTTACAAGGTTGAAGGTGACGTTGTGAAGATTTTTATTACGCCTTATCGCACGACGATTACCAGTGACGATTTGGAGTTTAGCCAAGGTGACTACAATGTTGAACTAGTGATTGCGCTTGGCGTTGATAACCAAGACCACCTCGATAGTGCGCTTGAAGCCCACGGCAAAATTTTGCATGATGCGGCGGTGATTACGATTTCAGCTGGCGATCAAGCTAGCCAATTGGGCAGTATCGATTGGCGCGAAGCTCAAGCTAGCAGTTTGTGTGAAATGCTAGTTGGCCTTTCCGACAGTATCAAAACCGATAAAGAAAAGAACAATCTACTTGATCAACAAACCGCGACGGCTTTGCTAACCGGTATTGTGGCATCGACTGATCGCTTTAGTAACACCAAGACTTCGTCGAAGGTTATGACCGTGGCCGCTCAGTTAATGGCAGCTGGTGCCGACCAGCAATTGATCGCTGCTAAATTACAAGAATCACATACTATTGATAGTTTGACGGTCAGTGAGCCAGAGAGCGAAACTGAGACGCCTGACGTGGCGCCGACTCAATCAGCTAACAAGTCGGCTGATGGCGGCCTGAGTATTAATCATGCGGATGGCGAGACTCTCGAAGACATTGCCAACATGGTCAAAAAGCAAGACCAGCAAGAAGCAGCCGTTGAGGCCGAGCAAGAGCTGGCCGAGCATATTAGTGTTGCCACACCGCCAACCGTCGCCCCACTCGCTGACGCTTATGCGCCCGAGCAGCCAATTACGGGGGGTATTGACTGGAAACCGTCAACCGGTGAACCATCACTGGGCGGTACGCTCAATGCGACGACCGAACAAGCCGAAGAAGATACGCGTCGCGAAGAGGAAGACGACAAGAACAAGACGATTTTAACGCATTCTTATTTGGGTGAAAGTACACCAACTTACAACTCACCAATTAATAGCGCTGAAGAGACTGATGCCGGTGAGAGTAGTGTAGATGTCTTTGCAGGAGCGCCACCGCAAGTTCCAAGTGACCAGCCAATTGGTCAAACAGCCGAAACTGTTATTCAGCCGCTCACTGGCCAGTCCCTAGCCGATATTGACGCTGAAAATCGCGATCAGGCTGCGCCAGCGCCTGAGGCTGTCGTAGCGCCAGTTGAACCAGTCGTTCCACCGGTTAGTCCGATTCCGCCAGAAGTTGCGGCCTCTTTGCCACAGCCACCACCACTACCAACAGATTTTTCAACTTTACCGCCACCAGCAATTTCACCAGCTTATGCACTTGATTCAAGCGCACAGACGCCCGAGCGCTTAGGTGATATTTTTGCACCCGAACAGCCGCAACCGCCAGTCCCAGAAGAGCCTCAAGTTCCACCAGCTAATAATGGTGACCCTGGGCAGTTCAAGATACCAGGACAGTAGGGGGTTAGAAGGTAGAAGGTAGAAGGTAGAAGGTAGCGTTTAGAAGGTAGTAGATAGCATATAGAATATAGAATATAGAATATAGAATATAGAATATAGAATATAGCTATTTACTAACTGCTGCCTTCTATTCGCTATATTCTACCTTCTACTTGCTATCTTCTAACTTTTTACCGTGAAGTAATTCATACCCAGTTCGTCGCCACGGCGTTCGATGTGGCCTTCGCCGTCGCCACGTTGGGTGCGGTGGGTACGCATAATTTCGATAATTTCTTTGCGTAGGTGCCTGGCATCGACAACTTCACCGATTTCTGACTCATCTCGACCTGGCTCCATGTATAACCAATTGATATTAGATTTAGGCAGCATCGTTCTAGGGACGCAGGTTAGGCGAATGCGCGTCACGCGCCTGTCGTCGGTCTTTAGGGTATAAAAGGCCCAGGTAGCGGCTCTAGCGGCCACGATGTGGTCAATATGGCCCGATATGCCGTTGAGGTCACTTGTCATAAACTCAATGACGGTATCTTTGTCAGCCGCATCGATAATTTTTTTCGCAATTTCAACTATTTTATGGCCGGCCTCAATCATTATTTGATTATTTAGCTGGCCGTCTTTGTAGCCTAAAAAGTGCATGGATTTGGCACCAATTAGTTTACCGGCCGCTTGCCATTCCTTAAGGCGCACAGCGCCAAGATCGGCGTGGTTGTCAGGATTAGTGCCGGCATCGCCGACGGTTAGAGTTATTAAATGTAGCTCGGTACCAGCCTTTGTCTCCATTAGCAGCGTTCCGCTTGGACCAAATGCTTCATCATCTGGGTGGGCGAAAACGCCAAAAATTATCTTCTTCATAATATCTAGTATAATCGATTGGATGAACGACGATATCCTTTTAATCGATAAGCCACCTGGTTGGACTAGTTTTGATGTCGTGGCTAAAATTCGGTCTGGCATTCGGACGGAATATCGCGATAGGGGTGAAAAACCAACCAAAAAACAGTTGCGAGTCGGTCACGCCGGCACGCTTGACCCATTTGCGACCGGCCTGCTGATTGTACTAAAAGGTGATGCTTGTAAAAAAGCGGGTGAGTTTTTAAAGCTTGATAAAGTCTACG
>JAJZQE010000067.1 GCA_021847685.1 bacterium
GATCTCCGCGACCCCAATGGATAGTCGCGTTCTTGCTGTTATGGAGCCTTATTTTATTAATGATTTTTATAACCCTTCAAGTCCCTATGCGCCAGCCATTGCGGTTCGACGCCATTATGAAGACGCCAAGCACAGCCTAGCAAAAAGTATTGGCGGCAAAGCTGACGAAATTGTGATAACGGCTGGCGCGACTGAATCGATTAACCTGGCATTCGGGGCTGTTACTGGTCATGTTATTACAGCAAATATCGAGCATCACGCGGTGCTGGCGGCGGCAAGTAGTCATGATAATACAATTGTGTCGGCTGATTTGCACGGCTTAATTTCGGCAGAGTCGGTTAAAGCGGCTATTCGGCCCGACACGCAGCTTGTTAGTATTGCGCTTGCCAATAATGAACTTGGTACGATTCAGCCGATTCGAGACATTGCTCAGCATATTAAGAATGAGCGACAGTCGCGACTGTCGGCAGGCAACCAAACGCCGATTTATTTTCATACTGACGCCTCCCAGGGGATTGGTCAAATTGATTGTAACGTCGCCCGACTTGGTGTTGATATGATGACGCTTAATGCTGGTAAAATTTATGGTCCAAAACAAGTTGGCCTGTTATGGGCGGCTAGTCATGTCAAACTGGTACCGCAAATTGTCGGTGGCGGTCAAGAGAGCGGACTACGTAGTGGGACGGAAAACGTGGCCGGTGTGATTGGTTTTGCAAAAGCGCTAGATCTAGCGTCCGAACACCGTAAATACGAGTCTGACCGTTTGCAGCAATTACGTGATAACTTACAAGCTAAATTAATCGCGGCTTTTCCGAGTGCGGTTGTTTCTGGTCATCTTAAGCATCGTTTGTCAGGCCATTTACATATTTCCTTTCCAGGTATTGATGCCGAAAGAATGGTTTTTGGGTTAGAGGCGCGTGGCGTATTGGTTGCAACTGGCAGTGCTTGCGCGGCTAATAAAGGTACTCGTTCGCATGTTTTAACTGCCATTGGGCTTTCTGATGAGTTAGCTGACGGTAGTTTACGTTTAACGCTTGGTCACTTGTCAAATCCCGAAAATATTGACCAGGCAGCACAAATTATAATCGAAGAAGTAACACGTGAATACACGAGGATAAGTCGATGATAAGGTCACTATTATTTTTCCCCATCATTGTGATTGCGGCGATTATTGGTATTAGTATTTATTTGCAACCAGATGATATTGCTAGCTGTAACGAGACAGTTAGCCCAACCTCACCATGTCAACCGGTCGATGCGATTGTGGCGGTTAGTGGCGGTGACACTAATGCCAGGACCGACGAAGCAATTAGGCTATATAAAAAAGGTTGGGCCGATATATTAATTTTTTCCGGTGCAGCCGAGGATAAGTCCGGTCCAAGTAATGCGGTTGTGATGCAGCGGCGGGCAATCGCTGCCGGCGTTCCGCAATCGGCGATCCATTTGGATGGGCTATCCGAAACGACGCGCCAAAATGCTGAATATACCCAGATGATTTTTAATAGTTTAAATATTAAAAGTATTATTTTGGTAACGTCAGGCTATCATCAAAGACGTGCGAGCCTTGAGTTTAATAAGCAAACAGTTGGCGTAAAGATTCTTAATCATCCAGTCGCCCGCGATCGTGATTGGTCGATATGGTGGTGGACTAATTCGCGCGGTTGGGCGTTAGCAACGAGCGAATTATTTAAAATTATCGTCCTTGGCTTTGGGGTCAGTCAGTGACCAAAGTTTACGTTGGTATGAGTGGTGGGGTTGATTCGTCGCTTACGGCGGCGCTTTTGGTTGAGCAGGGTTACGATGTAACCGGCGTCTATATGAAAAACTGGACACAGGATATGCCTGGTATGCGTTGCCCGTGGGCAGATGATTTAGCCGATGCCAAGCGAGTCGCTGTTCAGTTGGGGATTGATTTTAAGGTTTTCGATTTTGAAAACGATTACAGGCAAAAAGTTGTTGACTATATGATTGATGAATACCGTAACGGTCACACGCCAAATCCGGATATTATGTGTAACCAAGAGGTTAAATTTAAGCTATTTCTAGAGACGGCACTTGAAGATGGCGCTGATATGATTGCGACTGGTCATTATGCCCGAGTTGTTAACTCGAGCCGGGCAGCAAGCTTGTCGTCTGGGCACACTCTACAGGGTGCCGTTGGCACGCCTGTGGCGTTTGGCTCGCCTTCGGCGACAAGCCCAGCCAACAAGCCTGCTGCCCGTCTCGAGCTGGCTGCAGATGCCAACAAGGATCAAACTTACTTTTTGTACCGTGTTACAGGCGAGGCGCTTGCTAAAACGCTATTTCCACTTGGTGATTTTACAAAGCCACAGGTTCGTGAAATGGCCCAGAAGCGTGGTCTTTATACCGCCGCTAAAAAAGACAGCCAAGGCATTTGTTTTGTTGGCAAAATTGGCATTCGTGAATTTTTATCACAATATGTTGATCAAAAACCGGGATCGGTGATTGATAAAAAGACCGGTAAAATATTAGGTCAGCATGACGGTGCGATATTTTATACCTTGGGGCAAAGACATGGCATGGATGTTGGTGGCGGCTTGCCATACTACGTAGTCGGTAAAGACATGGATAAAAATGAAGTTTACGTTACGACCGACCTTAATGATGGCTCACTTTGGCGGACTGATATTAACTTAAATAATATTCATTGGATTAATGATGCGCCAGCGCCTGGAAACTATCAGATTCGTGTTCGTCATCGTGCTAAATTGGTGCGAGCCGATCTAAGTTATGATGATGGTAATGTACATCTAAAGCTAGCTAACGCCGAAAGGGCGGTTACGGCTGGTCAATCGGTTGTTATTTACGACGGGACAATTTGTCTAGGTGGCGGAATCGTTATATAGAATATCTCAAAATGCCTTCGAGGTTTAAAAATCTGAATAAGCTGGTACAATAACAGAGATGAATGCTCAACAAATCCGCAACGCATACTTAAAGTTTTTTGAAGAACGTGGTCACGTCGCCATAAAGCGCGCGCCATTGGTATTAAAAGACGATCCAACAACATTATTTACTGGTAGTGGTATGCAGCCGATGATTCCATTTTTACTTGGTCAACCTCATACTGACGGACAACGTATCGTTGATTCTCAAACTTGTCTGCGCGCTCAGGATATTGATGATGTTGGCGATAATCGCCATACGACTTTCTTTGAAATGCTGGGTAACTGGAGCATGGGCGACTACTTTAAAAAGCAGCAAATTGAGTGGATGTTTGAATTTTTGTCCGGTGTTGTCGAGCTAGACATGAGCCGCGTTTACGTTACTTGCTATATCGGAGACGACCGTTATTCAATTCCAAAAGACACCGAAGCGGCTGGTGT
>JAJZQE010000068.1 GCA_021847685.1 bacterium
GGCCCCGATCACGACAAGATTTTTACACTTGGTGTCTATGTTAAGGATAAGTTATTGGGCAAAGGTAACGGCCCCAGCAAGCAAGTTGCTCAGCAACAAGCCGCCCAAGCCGCCTTGGATTACTACGCCGATCGTGATAAACAGATTGACGAAACCATAAAAACAGTGTAAACTTGAACAAGTCATAAAAATCAATTAATAGATAAGTAAAAGGAAATCATAATTTTATGCTTGCAATTCGTCTGCAGCGCGTTGGCCGACAAGGCTACGCAACCTACCGTCTGGCTGTCCAGGAAGCTCAGCGTCACCCATCAAGTGGTCGCGTCGTTGCTTACATCGGTAGCTACAACCCACACACCAAGGAAGCCGTCGTTCAAAACGAGCTTGCCGAGAAGTATCTTGGAAACGGCGCACAGCCAACCCCTCGGGTTACTAAACTGCTTGCTGGGGCTGGTGTCAAGCTGCCTGACTGGGTTAAAAAAGCCGACGTCAAGACAAAATCGATTCGTCACACCGATAAGCTACGCAAGAATCGTCCAAAAGAGGAAGTTGTCGAAGAAGTTGCTGAGCAAGAGTCAGTCGCTGAAACCGAAAACTAAACCTTTATCTATTGATTGTGAAATACCCCTTATGATGAGGGGTATTTTTTATGTCGTCAGCAAGCGTTAGCGCATCATGATACAATAGTATTACGATATTAGTAAGTAATGACCGCGGACATGGAGGGTATTATGTCGACAATAGATCAACAGTTTGTAGAATATATCGTTAAGTCTTTAGTTGGACACCCAGACGATGTAGTTGTAGAAAGAATTATTGATGAAAAGGGCGTATTACTTTCGTTAACTGTTAATCCCGAGGATCTTGGACGGGTTATTGGCAAACGCGGCGTCACCGCTCAAAGCTTACGCACCCTGCTTCGTGCACTTGGTACTAAAAACGATGCACGTTACAACCTTAAAATCGTCAACAATGACGATGATCGTGAAAACTATACTACGTCATCAGGTGACAGTAGTGACGAGCCTGTGAAAAACTCTACAGATGAGACTGTGGATAACGCTAGTGATTACTCAAAAAAGACCCGTGAAGAGCTTGCGGAACTAGACGACCTAGATATATAATTAGTTTCAGTTACAAAGTAAATTACTTTTAACTGCGAGAATTAGCTCATGCGAGCAGCATAAATGTTGAGAGCTTTATATGTACCAAAAACCCCGTTTTTATAGCGGGGTTTTTGGGTTATTAAATATCTTTAGATATGAAAATAGCCCACAGAACGGACTCAGCCTGAATGGGTTCCTCAACCCGAAATATCAGGTTGAGCCCGTTCGGGCGAATTGTTCAGTGGGCGTAGCGCGACGTCCCGTCGGCTCGTTCGATGAACCGAACAGCCATGTCGACGCACTCCAACCGGAGGGCTTTCCTGGATTCGTTCCAGGGTGACAGGATGACGCGGATGAATTTGCGCCAGAGGACGAGGTAATCCTCCTCCATCGCTTTGGCACACTGCTGCTCATCCTTTGTGATGAGCGATGACATCGCTTTCGTGGCATCGCCGAGGAGTGCTGACAGTGCCGCCACGGCCATTTCCTCTTCGAGCGACATCACGCTCGGTTCCAGTTCTCTCTGAAGTACTTCCTGTACTACAGGGACAAGGCTAACCGTCGTTGACTGCGGTGCTTCGGCGGTCGTCTTCTTGTTGAAGAGGCTGCCGAAAAAAGCGAACAAACGTGTGAACACTATTCCTCCTAGGTGTGTTTATTTTAATAGTATTATAACAAATATATACATAAATGTCAATAGACGCCAATGTTTATAGACGGTTTATGAGTATTAAAAAGGCCCATCGAACTGGGCGACCTGGCTGGGCTTCCACGACCCGAGAGAACGAATGTTCTCAACCAGGTCGCCCAGCTTGGCTAACTCTTCGATGGGTTGCGCTTATCCCGGCTCCACACAATCGTGCTGATTGTGGCCAGGATGACACTTGGTGCGGTTACGGATGCACCGACAATCCAGATGACCGTGTAGTTGCTGAGCCAGTTGTACTTGTGGGCGATTAGCCCGAAGGCCAGTATGGCCGCTCCAATAACCGTCAATATGCACCCGGCAATCGAGGTTATCATACCGCGCGGTGTGTTGTTTGACTCACTCATATCGGTCCTTTGTGCGGTCGGTTTGGTTTTTGTAATTTTAACTATGAGTACCTATACTATAATAAATATAGACATAAAAGTCAATATCTGTTAATCTGTAACAGATGAGAAAGTTCCAAGTAATTACACTCTTTCCCGAAATGTTTACGGGCGTTTTTGAGAATTCTATGATGTGGAAGGCTCAAAAAGACGGTATTGTCGAGCTTTCGACGATAAATTTACGCGAATTTGGTTTGGGGCCGCGCCGATCAGTTGATGATACGCCATACGGCGGTGGTGACGGTATGCTTTTGATGATTGAGCCGCTTTGGAATGCGGTTAAAAAAGCAAAAGAGGCCGATCCAAGTGCTAAGGTTCTGTTAATGACGCCTCGTGGCGTACGTTGGGAGCAGTCACTTGCCGCTACGTATAGCGAGTCAAATCACGGCTATATCTTTATCTGTGGGCGCTATGAAGGCGTAGACGAGCGAATTCTACAGCTAGTTGATCAAGAGATTAGTGTGGGCGACTATGTCCTAACTGGTGGCGAGCTGCCAGCAATGACCATAATTGATAGTATTGTTAGGCTAATCCCTGGTGTGCTGGGTGGCGAAAACAGCGCTGCGATCGAAAGCTTTAGTGATGGCGAGACCCTAGAATTTCCACAATATACCCGTCCCGAGGATTATGAGGGGATGAAAGTACCAGATGTGTTACTAAGCGGCAATCATGCACTGATTGCGAAGTGGCGAGCAGACAATTCTTTAAAGTCAAAGAAGTAAATTTCAGTTTTTATTTAATTTAATCCTTACTTTTTAACTAAAAAGTAACAAATAGCCTTCTTTTGAACTGCGAAAGAGGCAAAACTGCTGGGGTTGGCTGTAATTACGCGCTAAAAAGAAGTTACAGAGACCCCAGACCCCGGTAGCTACAAGCACGGCGGTCTGCGAGCTAGGGGGTCTGGGGTATATGAACTAACCGTAAAAACCTAAGTAACTATTACCTGGATAAGCGAGGACTGCCTGAGCCCTGACAACATATGTCAGGCGCGAGATTCCGCAGTCTTACCAAGTAATAGCTACTTAGGTTTTTAGCGCGTTAGTTCATCGAACCCCAGTGATTTTG
>JAJZQE010000069.1 GCA_021847685.1 bacterium
CAGCTCATCACACTAAACCAAGAGGCCGTGACGATTGATCTACGGATTGCAAACCTCAAAGAGCAAATCCGTCAGTCGGTCGATAAAATACGGTTCTTGTCATCGGCAACAGCTATTAAATACATGGAGGAGGATATAGAGAAAATGGAAGAAGAAATAACAGACCTTTCCGCAAAGCGTGAGACTCTAAAGCCTCAAAAACCTTCGGATATAGAAAAAGCCGGCGCATTCGTCCGACACTTCTTGGAACACCTCGACGAACTACTGTTAAAGTATGAAAATCCCGTGCAACAGGCACGGTATTTCGGGGTTTTGTTCAATACTGCTCCAACGTACTCTGATATCCAACTTGGAACCCCTGATATCTCAAAGATAACAGGGGTCAACTCAATATTTTCTTCTCTGACTGCGAGCCCGAAGACTCGTGGCTGGGATGGAGGGATTCGAACCCCCGAATGCCAGGACCAGAACCTGGTGCCTTACCACTTGGCGACATCCCAATATATGCCGTACTTGTCTTGGAAGTTACTACAGTCCTGAAGCCCGGACCAGAACGCACCTTGGCACTCGTCCCAAAACATACGCAATTATAACACGCATTCGGAGTTACTGAATAGATAAACCGATATACTTAACAACAATTGGAGATTAGGCGTAATTAACCAACAGGTTCTTCATAATCAACCGACTTAAGCGCGCAGCCATCGTCTTTTACTAAGCCCGCAATAGTATAAACCTCGGGTAAGATTTTTTTGTGGTTTAAATGCGACCAAATCAATTCGCCATAATACGTTGGTTTGCTTATTTTAGTATCCAATCCCTTATGTTCATATTTATATACAAACGCCACAGCGTGTACAAAGAGATCTTTAGACTCGCGCTCAAGATACCTAAAGTCGAGTACCCCCACAAAGCTTAAACCGCTCGATGCGCTGATTGATGTTTTTTCACTTAGCTCTCGATAGGCAGCGGTCTCCATAGATTCACCCGAGTGCACTAGCCCAGAAGGAATACCGAACCAATTTTCAAAAGGCTTATTATTACGTTTCAATAACAAAACGTCACCGACTGAATTGGTGACGTATATGGCGGTTAACAGGGCCGGCGTATTGTTTCGCTTCGGGTGGTTAGCGTTAATCATTAGAAGCTTCAGCGCCTTACGGGTAGCAATGTAGCCATCCCCCGTAGATACGACATAACCACCTTCGCGTAGTCTCTTCAGATGATATGAAAACGTATTGTTCGGGATTCTATAAGGCTGTAAATCAGAAAAGCGCTGCGGTGAGTTGTGAGCCAGACTCAGAATAATATCCCTCTGAATGTAGTGCATACCCTGACTATTATACATAATAATCAACCTCACTTTCTTCACCTTACGCGTTACTACTATAAGCACAGTACATCATATCTTAGCAACTAGTCAACTGGTTTTGGTCAAATAAATTAGACTCATAAGCCCATGACTCAAATAATAGTGGCTGTTTTGTGAATAGACGTGAGTCATAGTATTAGGCGAGCAAGGCTGTAACACGGGAGAAACTATGGGTGAAAAACTAAATGAACACAAAGAATACATCGAGGACGGAAACCTTGTATCGGAAATTTCCGGTACCTGGGAAGCGGTAACTAAAGACGCTAATGGTGAGGCACACATCCATACACTGCATAAACACTCAAAAAAACTTAGGCCGCTCCCAGAAGAACCGAATTTAGACGAGCTACTAGTTAGAAAAGCGATACCCACAATTATTCGACCGACTCGTCGCGCGACACCAAAGCACACCGAACAGGAAGCCTTGATTTTTGGCGACGCACAAGTGCCATTTCAAGATGAACGTGCCATGAACCTAGCCTTAACAGCAATCCGTGAATTAATGCCAAACCAAGTGGTTTTCGTAGGCGACATGCTTGATTTGCCAGGGTTAAGCCGTTTTCAACAACGCAACGAGTGGCAGTCCGCCACACAAGGCGCGATTGACTATTATCACCAATTTCTAGCTCAAGTTCGGGCTAATGCGCCCAATGCTGACATCACAGTTATTGCTGGTAATCACGAAGAGCGTATGACAAATTATGTTCAACGTAACGCCGCCGAAGTTTTGCGGCTTAGGCGAGCTGGCGAGCATTTGTCGGTTTTATCGATTCGTAATCTTGTGCGCTTCGATGACTTAGATATTCGTTACGTTGACGGTTATCCAAACGGTACTTACTATCTAGAGCCAAATCTACAGCTTATGCACGGCACAAATGTCGCGAAGGGTGGTTCTAATGCAGCAAAATACCTAGAGCAGGAGCGCGCTAGCACAATCTACGGCCATACACATCGGCTTGAACTGGCTCAACGTACATACCCGACCGAGAATGGTCGCTATACCGTCACGGCCGCTTCGCCTGGGGCGCTAGCCAAAGTTGACGGCAGCGTACCAGGTTTTAGATACTCCGTATCCGAGCAAGGTGAAGTCGTTAAACGAGCCGAAAACTGGCAACAAGGCCTTCTGCAGATACACCACGAAGGTCTACATCACGATATTACACCTATTCAATTCACCGAGCGTGGCATGGTATTAAACGGTAAGCGTTTCGACTTACCAGAAGCGGCCTAAGAACCAATATGAGCGTACCGGAAGGTTATATCCGCCAACACACTTTGTTTGAACGTACGACATTTAATGAAATGCCGCTGGCAAAACGTTGGCGTTCGAATCCATCGATGATTTTGATTATGCCAGAAGTTGACGAGAAGGCATTACACCGCGAGATGGAAGGTTTGCCACTACCGTCCAGACACCTAGCGCAACGCGCCCTAAGCCATCTAATGAGATTGCCGAATGAACTTGGCCGCATGCAACGCTTTTGTAGTGTTAAGGCGTTATTGTGGGATATCGCAGACCGCTACGACAGCTCCGAGGCCTCACATGAAGCATTGGTTTTTGCGACACATCTCGAAACTCAAAGTGATTTCTATAGTCGCGTATTAACCGCCGAAGAGGAAAGAGAGTTAAACATATCAGCGACTAATCACCCAGCCGTAACACTTCATCGATAAATCAAGTACAATAGGAGTAATGTCTAAAAAAGAATTACCAAAAGTTATTGTTACGCTTGATAAAATCGTTGGTGGTGGCCAAACCCTTGGCACGCTTGAAGATGGCCGCAAATTGTTTACCTGGGGCGGATTGCCTGGCGAGACCGTTAAGGTTCAACTTACCAAAAA
>JAJZQE010000070.1 GCA_021847685.1 bacterium
CGGCACAAATGGCAAGACGACCACAACAAAAATGGTCGTCGAATTACTAGAAAGCCAAGGCCTGAAGGTATTTACCAATCGAACCGGCAGTAATTTTACACGTGGCGTCGCCGCTGCCTTATTAGGCGAGATTAACCTACGCGGTAAACTTCAGGCCGATATTGCGGTGTTAGAGCTAGACGAAGCCCACGCTGTTAACTTTGTACGTAGCATTCCACCAACCTACAGCCTAATCCTAAACGTCATGCGCGATCAGTTGGACCGTTTTGGCGAGATTGACGCCACAGCCAAGATGCTTCGCGCTATCGCTATGGCAACAACCGATGCTGTTATCCTAAATCGCGAAGATTTGCGTATCGCCAGCCTAGCAAGCCATTTGAAAGATCAGAAAGTCAGCTATTTTGGTCTAGCTCCACAGCTAGTTGCAACTTTTCCAAGTGACGACAACTTGCACGGTGGCAATCGACAAACGTCCAGCCAAAAAACCAGCGTCGAGTTAGTCAATTTCGACAAAAACATCGCAACATTTGCGATTAACGGCACACCAATTACTACACCGCTCAAACTTAATGGCATCTACAATGTCTTTAATGCTGCCGCCGCACTGGCGACAGTTCGAGCTATATTGGGAGCAAATATTGATGCTAAAAAGTTAATTAATGCTCTTTCAGAGGTTACGCCAGCTTTTGGACGTGGCGAGCAGCTCATGATCGATGGCCAGCCAGTCGAATTAGTTCTTATTAAAAACCCATCAGGTTTTCGGCTCGGTCTTGAGTCATTTAATCCCGAAGGTTACGCAACCATGATTGCGATTAACGATAACTACGCCGACGGTCGTGACATGTCATGGCTTTGGGATGTTAATTTTGAATCGCTTAAAAATGGCGTTGATCAAGTTGGCGGTATACGCGCCTGTGACATGGCCCTAAGGCTACAGTACGACGAAGTAACCGTTAAAAACGTTGAGACTGATTTAGCGAAATCTTTAAAAAAGTTTCTAGCCAGTAACAAACAATCGCCAAAAAGAATTTACTGTACTTATACCGCCATGCTTGATATCAGGCGACAACTAGCAAAATTAACAACTGTAGAGTCTATCGGATGACCGGACGATCAATTACAATTTTGCAACTTTACCCGCGCGATATGAATATCTACGGCGACTTCGGTAATACTTTGGTGATTAAGCGACGGCTCGAATGGTACGGCTATGAAGTCAGTTTAATTTCATATAACCCTGGCGATAAGTTTCCAGACGATGTTGACATTATCGTTGGTGGCGGCGGTCAGGATAGTGGTCAGTTAAAGATTCAGGCCGACTTGCTTAAAATTGGGCCAAAACTGCAAGAACTGGCCGATGACAACGTTCCGATGCTAATGATTTGTGGGTTGTACCAACTGTTTGGTAAATTCTTTAAAACCTCCGGTGGTGAAGTTATTCAAGGAATCGGCTTGCTTGATATCGAAACACATGGCAAGTCTGAACGTCTCATTGGCAATATTATCACCGTCAGTAGCCAGTTTGGTGAAATCATTGGTTATGAAAACCACAGCGGCCAGACCTATCTGGGCGACAACGCAAAGCCACTTGGCCAGGTTCGTCTCGGTGCTGGCAATAATATCGAAGATGACACCGAAGGCGCCATCTACAAAAACGTAATTGGCAGCTACTTGCATGGGTCATTGCTGCCAAAAAACCCGAAAATTGCCGACTTTTTGATTGAAAAAGCCGTGACACGCAAATATGGCGCCTTTTATAGCGAATCAATTGGCGATAGCTATGTCGAGTGCGCCCGCCGGGCTGCCAGCAAACGCCCGCGTTAAACAGCCTGCAAAGTCTTTAAATCACTTATAACCTGATCACCATGACCAAGCGGCGTAACTTTTCCGTAAACCTTCACAACTTGCCCATCTGGATTAATAATAAAAGTTTTACGCAAAATTCCATCTTTGCCGAACATATTCTTACCCCATGCGCCGTAAGCTTCAATAACTTTGGCCTCGCCATCGGTTAGAAGTGTAAAGTTTAAAGTGTGTTTGGCCTTAAACTTTTCGTGGCTAGTTGCCTCGTCGCGGCTAATCCCAACAACTTCAGCGCCAAGCCTCGCCAAATCGTCGCGAGCATCACGCAAACTACAAGCCTCTACTGTGCACCCCGGCGTGTCATCTTTTGGATAAAAGTATAAAACAACCCACCTACCTTTATAATCCGATAGTCGATGCACAGTTCCATTCTCGTCACTTAATTTAAAATCTGGCGCTGCGTATGGAGTTTTTATCATACCTATATTATACCTTCCAAGGACACGATAAGTTAATATCTGTATAATATCTGGTGATGCCAGTGCCAAAAATCCCAAGCCGCCTGTTAACCCTTGATTACCTAAGGGGCTACTTTATTCTTGCGATTATTATTGACCACTTATCGCGCTGGCCAAGTATTTTTGGCGTCATGAGTGGCCACGCTCTGTTATGGGTGACTGCTGCTGAAGGTTTTGTGATTATATCGGGATTATTAATTGGTTATATTCGCGGTTTTAAAAATCGAGGCCAGCCGCTATTAACAATTAGTAAAAAGTTAGTCAAGCGAGCTGGCTTACTTTATCTTTGGTCAATTATTAGCTCACTCGCCTATGTCGCTATCATCTGGTACGTCCAACTTAAGGGCGGTGCGCCAACTCCGCCGTTTGCGTACAACGATTGGGGAGACGTCATATTAAAAACTATCACTCTTCAGTACACTAATGTTTGGGTCTTTTTCATAACCTACTATGCGATTTTCTTGGCAATCGCGCCCCTAGCTGTCTGGCTTTTGCGTCAAGGAAAGGCTTGGTTAGTAATCATAATCAGTCTAACCATCCTAGCACTTGGTTGGCGCCTGGGTAATCAGACTTTACAGTGGCAGGCTTTATTTTTTATTCCAAGCGTCGTCGGCTATTACCTAGAGAATATTCACAGCTGGTGGCTTAATTTAAAGAAATCATATCGATACACGATTACGGCATCTATATGGGTTTTGGCAGTCTCAACAATTACGCTTTCGGTTATTTGCACCTACTATGCCGATGGAATTAAAACGTTTGCTAACAGCCTTAATAGTCTGTTTACCAAAGACAGTATTAGCGTATACCGGCTGATAATGGCCTTTTTGTGGTTTACTGGCTTTCTGTTATTTTTTG
>JAJZQE010000071.1 GCA_021847685.1 bacterium
GCTTTGTCAATCCCAACCGTATCTGTTAAATCTTCAAATATCGCCTAGTAGCTAGTAAGGAAGAAATAATACCGATAACTGCACCAATCAAAATCATGCCAAGGACAATAAAGCCACTGTAAAATACTGCAAAATCAAGCGTTGGTTTGACGGCAATTTGATAGCTAGCTAGTGTACCCGATGAAGCAAATAACAGACTATAGCCGATGGCGGTCGCGATAATCGCCGCGATAAAGCCATAAACTATCGCCTCTACGACAAACGGACCACGAATAAACGACTGGTCGGCACCGATTAATTTCATCATTTGAATTTCTTCTTTGCGGTTAAAGATGGCCATGCGAATCGTATTAAAGATAATTAGCGATGATATCGTGATAAAGACCAAACTGGCAATAATCCCAACTTCTTGGGCAAAATTAATGGCGTGCCCAATCGAAACGATGGCAGCCTTGCGCTCGCCCGCAAACGACGGTTTACGCGATGTATCAAGGTATTGCTTTAATAATTTATTGTTGTTTACAAAGTCAGATAATTGCGTGGTGTCATCGATATTAGTGACGTTGACGTGCAAAATACCGGGGTTCATATTGGTCGCAACGTTAAGTGCCGCCAAATAGTTAACGTCGCCCTTGTTTTCCTGAGCAATAATATCCCTGGCGGCGGCGGCGCTGACGTAACTGACTTTACGAACCGTGGATAACTTCAAAAGCTCATTTTCGATTAGCTTGGCCTGATCGTCTGGCGTATCGGTTTTAAGATAAATCGACATATCAACGTTGTCACGCAGCTGATTAACCGTCTCGACTAAAACCGAACGCGAGGCAACGGCAATAAAAATAATTAGCAGCGTAATGGTCATAACGGCTGTTGCCGCCACCGTCAGCCAGGCGTTACGCGAAAAGTTATTGATGCCATAACGACACATCCGAACAAAGGTGATCCACTTACGGCGACTTTGCTTTTGTTTGGCAAAGGCCTTGGAATCTAATTTTCGTTTGCTCACTGCTTGTAGCTCCCTACGGCTTGATCACCGGTAATTTTACCGTGCTCGATTGTAATCACGCGACGCTTTAACTTGTTAACAATATCGGCGTTGTGCGTCGTCAAAAGAACAGTTGTGCCGTATTTATTAATTTTTTCCAGCAATCTGACGATATCCCAACTATGCTTTGGGTCAAGGTTGCCAGTTGGCTCATCAGCAATCAAAATCTTGGGTTGGCGAACCACCGCCCTAGCAATCGCGACGCGCTGACGCTCACCACCGGATAATTGGTGCGGAAACTGCTTTTCTTTGCCAGTTAGACCGACCAGTTCAATCACCTTCGGCACCGTGTTGCGAATCTCGCGACCAGTCATGCCAGCAATCTCGAGGGCAAAGGCGATATTTTCGTAAACGGTTCGTTGTGGCAACAATTTAAAGTCCTGGAAAACCACGCCAATTTTGCGGCGCAACATCGGAATGTGACTGTCTTTTAAGGTATCGTAATCAATACCACCGACGACAATTTTGCCGCTGGTTGGTTTTTCCTCACGCGTCAAAAGCTTTAAAAGCGTTGATTTACCGGCACCACTTGTACCGACTAAAATTACAAATTCACGGGGTTCAATGAACAAGCTGACGCGATTTATCGCCGGCTCCATGTCCTTGCCGTATGTCTTGGTAACCCTGTCTAGTAGTATCATTTCTTAAGCCATTATAACATAAGCACTGCATGGCAAATACTTATAAAAGTCACTTTTTAGCTACATTTTAGCTGGCTGCTCAAGATAGGCGTCGATAAAACCATCAATTTTACCATCCAACACGCCAGCGGCATCGCGATCCTCGTGTTTGGTTCGGGTGTCTTTAACTAATGTATAGGGGTGCAGGACATAATTACGGATTTGGCTACCCCAGTTAGCTGACTCGCCCGCCTGCAAATCCTTAACAGTAGCGGCGTGCTGCTCTAGTCGTAGTTGGGCAAGTTTAGAGCGTAAAATCTTCATGGCAGTTTCGCGATTTTGCAACTGCGAACGTTCGTTTTGAATGGCAATCACAATACCGGTCGGCAAGTGCGTCACCCGCACGGCACTATCGGTCGTATTAACTGACTGGCCGCCGTGACCGCCCGAACGATAGACGTCCACCCGTATGTCCTTATCATCAATCTGGACTTCGTCTGGCTCGTCAATTTGTGGCAAAACCTCAACCAGTGCAAAACTGGTTTGGCGCAAGTTATCACTGTTGAACGGACTAAGCCTAACCAATCGATGAACGCCGTGTTCACTTTTTAATTTGCCGTAGGCGTAAGCACCGGTTATTTCGATAACACTGGACTTGAGGCCAGCTTCCTCGCCAGTCGAGCGCTCGACCGTCGTAGCGTGCATGCCAGACTTTTCGACCCATCGAAGATACATGCGTTCTAACATTTCAGTCCAATCCTGCGCATCCGTCCCGCCGACACCAGCACTAAGACGCAAAATTGCGTTGTGGTCATCATATTCACCGTCAAACATCAGTTCTTTACGGCGCATCGCATATTCGGCCTCTAATGCACTCACCTGCACTTCAAATTCTGAAATTAAGCTGCTATCACCCATCTCGATTAGTTCAACAATATCATCAACTTGCGATCTTAAGGTTAGCCAGGGCTCAACCATGTTTGATAGAGCCGCTAATTTTTTACTTTTATCCTGAGCATAAGTTGGGTTATTCCAAATTTCCGATGATGACAGCTCTAATTCTAGGGCCTGAATGGTTTTTTGCTTTTGCTCAATCTCTAAACGTAAAAACGCGCCGTCAATTTGCGACGATAAATTCTTTATCCGTTTAAGTAGAGGTTGCATTGACTTATATTGTAACCGATATCATAGCGCTTCGACAGCTGCGATATATTGGTCACCCCGATCAGAGTAATTCTTGAAAAGGCCAAAGCTAGCACAGGCGGGGCTCAACAGTACTACGCCACCCTTTACCGCCAGGCTACGCGCCCTGGCAACAAAGTTAGCGGCGGTTGGTTTTTCGATGATTTCATAATCAACAAAACCAGCCGCCTGGCAGGCGTGCGCAATATTTTCGGCCTCGTCACCAATCAAGATTGCCCGGACATTTTCTTCACTCGCCAGCTGACGCCCTAATTCAATAA
>JAJZQE010000003.1 GCA_021847685.1 bacterium
CCAGCCGCTATTAACAATTAGTAAAAAGTTAGTCAAGCGAGCTGGCTTACTTTATCTTTGGTCAATTATTAGCTCACTCGCCTATGTCGCTATCATCTGGTACGTCCAACTTAAGGGCGGTGCACCAACTCCGCCGTTTGCATACAACGATTGGGGAGACGTCATATTAAAAACTGTCACCCTTCAGTACACTAATGTTTGGGTCTTTTTCATAACCTACTATGCGATTTTCTTGGCAATCGCGCCCCTAGCCGTCTGGCTTTTGCGTCAAGGCAAGGCTTGGTTAGTAATCATAATCAGTCTAGCCATCCTAGTACTTGGTTGGCGCCTGGGTAATCAGACTTTGCAGTGGCAGGCTCTATTTTATATTCCAAGCGTCGGCGGCTATTACCTACAGAATATTCACAGCTGGTGGCTTAATTTAAAGAAATCATATCGATACATGATTACGGCATCTATATGGGTTTTAGCAGTCTCAACAATTACGCTTTCGGTTATTTGCACCTACTATGCCGATGGAATTCAAACGTTTGCTAACAGTCTTAATAGTCTGTTTGCCAAAGACAGTATTAGCGTATACCGGCTGATAATGGCCTTTTTGTGGTTTACTGGCTTTCTGTTATTTTTTGCTAGTATTAAAAACTGGTTAAAAAAATGGTTTGGTTGGCTACTTGGATTAATTGGATCACATTCCCTCACCGCCTACATTTTGCACGGTTTGGCTCTATGCATAATTAGCTTTTTCACGATTAGTGGCAGCAACTTAATCATCAATAGTTTACTTGGCGTCGTCGCTATCATGATTGTTTGGGGTCTGGTTCGAACGCCCGCCGTGCGTGCCGTTATCCCGCGCTAGTTAGTCTGAAATTCGGCTGCTCGATAGTTGGGCTTGTTATCAACTGGATCGTAAATTGCAAAGTTTTGAATTTCTTTCCAGTTTTTATCTGGCGATGTCAGTGGCTTGTCGACCGAAAAACCAATATACCAAACTGTTTGATGGGTTTTTGAAAATACGTCTAGGTTCTTAATCTGATACTGCGGGCTGTCTTTTAACATATCAAGCGAGCCGTACTTATAGTCAGTTTGGGAATTAATATAGTACATCGGGTTTGTCGTCGTATCATAAAAAACGGCTTCGTAAAAAACCCAAGGCGTTGCCGAAATAATCGGCTCGCCCGGCTTGGCTTTGGCTTGAATTGCTTTGACAACTTCGCGAGTCATAACTTTATTATCGCTGTTTTTGTTGTAGTTGCCGTAATGATAAACATTCATAATGCCAAACAGCATACTAACTACTACTAGAGCCATCACTAAGGCTCGCCAAGCCACGCGCAGCTTCTTGATGCCAAGTGATAGCGTAATGCCCGTAAACATGGCAAAAGCGGCGGTTGATGGGATCAAATAACGCTCCACAAACGAAGACTGGACCGGAAAGGTGGAGGCGGCAAATAAAATTAAAACTGGCGTAAAAGCTAATGAGACAATTAAAAGATAATTTTGGCGCTGCTTATCGTTGAATGATTGATACAACTTAATCGAAAATATGGTTAACGAAGCCACAATGATAACAAAGGCGGTTCCGTATAATTGAGTCGCCTGGTCGTGTTCTAGGTAAAATAAGACGTTCGTCAGATAATTCGTAAATGAGTTGGCGCTGACTGGACTAATCCAAAAGCCACTGGCCTGAACGCTCGATAGTTGCATTATCATAAAAGGCGTCCACGGAATAAACAAACCGACAGCCAAGATATGAGTCATTATCCAGTTTTTACTAAAGAATGCCTTACGAAGTTTGGCGCCGCGCAGACCAGTTCGGCGCGTCACGACGTATCGCCACAGCCAATGCGACAGCCAGACTAACGCCGTAAAATAGTGCGTCCACATACCCAAAGTGACCAAAATACCATAAATCACCCACGGCCTGCGGTTTTTTGACTGGACTGCAAAAGTTAAGACGTAGGTGGCGGCCAGGGCGATGGTTGCCGCCAAGGTATACATCCGAGCTTCTTGGCCGTATCTAATTAACATCGGTGAAATTGCTAAAAACAGCAAGCTAGCAAAAGCCGCTCGTCGTCCGAATAAACGCCTGACCAACAAAAAGCCAAAAATAATCGCCGTCATACCAAATATTAGGCTCAGCAATCGAAAGGCAACTTCACTGGTACCAAACAACATCGTCCAAATCTTTAGAATCCAATAATAAAACGGTGGATGAACATCGGTGGCGGTATATCGAGCGATTTGGAAAAAATTAAATCTGACAATAAAAGCACTAAAGGCCTCGTCGAACCAAATTGATGATTTTGTAATCGTCGCAAAAGTAAAACTAGCGTAAGTAGCTAGACCAACACTCAAAACAGCCCAGTCGATCCCTGGCAGACTACTAATCTTGCGAAAAAAGCGCGTAAGTGTTGTTTTCATTATTGAATTACTTTAATGATAGCGCGATTTAGCCTACAGAGCAACCTGGTAACACCTTGACAATCTTGACGCTACCACTGGAAATATGCCGTCTGATGGTTTATAATCTCTCAGGTAGCACCATCGGGGTGTGGCGCAGTTGATAGCGCGCTCGGTTTGGGACCGAGAGGTCGAAGGTTTGAGCCCTTTCACCCCGACCAAAGAAAGAATCCGGCAATTGCGTCGGATTTTTTCTTTGTTAGAAACAGGCTTTAGCTAAGCCTTTTATATAATCACCGTTAAACCATCGTGGACACACGTAACTGTGACTTTAGTATTTGAGTCAATCATATAAACTTCTCCATCCATCTGAACTGGCAGTGGCTTGATTGTACTGAATTGATACGACGATCTAGACGACTGCTCTTTAAGCCCCAAGGTTGAGGCCTGGAAAAGATGTGAAAAAATCTGAAACTTTGATCCGGCTTCGATGCTACTGACTTCAAATTTGCCGTCATTAATGCGGCTCTTTTTGGCAACCGTCAGTACTTTTGACATTGTGGGTATATTAGCAAAAACAAGGCTGGTTAATCTTTTCTTACGGTTGCCGATTTTAATGCTCACATAGTCAAACGACATTAGTTGCCTAACCAGAATCACCTTTTCGTTAAAGACGTTTAACTGAATTTTATTCAGCTCGCGGCCAATCACTGGACTAATCCCAATACCAATATACGAATGAGCATAGCGCACCCACGGTCGGCCGTTCATGTTTGCCTCAATTTTTAGGACATCGACTTTACGGGCTTTCGAGGCCGCAATATCGACCGCCACATTTGGTGAGCCGATTGCCGAAAAGTGGTCATTGGCATTGCCAGACGGTAATAATCCAGCCATAACATTTGTCTTGGCCGATTTTAATATGCCATTAATGAGTTCGTGGTAGCCGCCATCGCCGCTTGACGATACTAGTAATGTCTTCAGATTTTTCTTGGTATAAGTTTCGGCAATCTTTTCAGCGTGACGCGGATATTTAGTTGCTCGCAAAGTCACCTTTTGCTTGAATGACAAATCCTTTAAGTCCTGCCGTAGTCGTTTGGCGTTTAAGGCGCTATTGCCGGTGCTATTGGGATTATAGATTATAACAACTTCATCGATTAAATGTTTTGCCATGATACCGCCTAGTCTCTTTTTATTATGTTAAAGTTTCGCATATAGTCCCCGTGCCACGCAGTAAATCGCATAAACTACCAGTCCTAATCCCAGTATCAGCAAAAGCTGGGGGCCGAATGGCAAAGCAATCAAATTTTTAAAAGCGCCATCCAGGCCGCTTGCTTCCGATGGGTTCAGCGTTACGGCCGCATTACAAAACAACGAACCAAGTGATATAAAAGTTAATCCTTTGGCGACATAGCCAATAATCCCCAAGATTATAACTGGCCGTTTTAGTTTCATTTTTGTAAAGTCGAGCGCTTCGGCAAACTTCCGCGTTACTCCCCGATAGATAAAATTAATTCCAAGTGTGATTATAGCTAGACCGATAATGAGTAGAACCAGCTCGCCCATCGGAAGCGCCAATAGGTGAGCGGTAAAATCGATTGATGATTTAACTGAATTTGGCGCGTTTTCCTTTGCAAACAGAAACACCATCGATGATAAGCCAATAATTAGATAAGCCAGACCCTTGGACAGCTCGCCAATCTGCCGCGGCCACTTTCTATCAGCACCAGCATTTTTACGCATCAAGGCGACACGTACAAAATGTGAAACGCCAAGTGCGACCAGCCCGATTGATATCAACAGCAGCAAAATCGTGCCATAAACTGTTCGGGGCAACGGCGCCAGTACACCGGACTGATCAATCTCTTCAACAGCCCCGCGGACCAATGATAAAACCGCTAGTCCAATCAGACCATGTAAGATACCGTTCGAAATATAGCCAAATCGCGTCAAGAGTTCAAACTGTGGATTGTGGTGGACAGCGCGCGCTACTTTAACAATATTTTTGTCCATCGTCTTAACTCCTAAGTATTTTCAGTTTGAACTTTAGACAACTCACCAGTTACCTTTTCGCCCGGCACCCGGACCGTTCGGCGCGTATCAATCGCTATCAAAATTCCCAAGATGACCATCGCCAAACAGATTGACGCCAATGTATCAGATAACCAGTGGTAGCCCAGGTACAATCGACTAAATACCTGTGACAAAATACCAATTGTCGAGATTACTATCGCAACCGTAATACGTCGACGGGTTGGCTTGCGCGATACAATCAAATACGACATCAATATAAAAAAGTCAGCGGTTCCCGAGACATGTCCCGACGGAAACGAATAGGTCGTATCCTGGCCAAAAAGCATTAAATCAATTGGTGGCCGATGGCGTTGCACCAAGCGTGTTAAAATCTGAATCAGACCTACGCCTAAGCCCATAAAACCAGCTAACATTAGTGGTCGCCATGCGTGTTTTGCAAAAATTATCCAAAGAGCAGTTATAACAAAGATGATAATCGGGAGCGCCACCGGTCCAAAAATCACAGCCAACGCTATATTAAAAGCAGTCATAAATGGCGTGCGAATACTAGCAAACCAGACCTGAGCCGCATGATCAAGACTTACGATGCCAATATTGTTCATAACTTGAATGACTAATGAAATAAATAGTAGTCCACCTATTGTTATCAAAAGAAACGAACTTAAATACAAATTTTTACGAACTGGTTTTGCGACATATCTTTCTTCAGTCGTCAGTTTATCGCGCAGTCCATTGTTAATATTTTTAGCGACATCGGTATACTTCATACATCCTCCAGACTATGCTTTCATATCTATACTGTGATGTATGTCACTAAACTTTGCAAGTTTTTTAGACACTAGCCATATCAATTTAAATATTTTTAGCAGCGGGGGATAGGTAGTCAATTAATTAAACTGGCCAGCGGCTAAACATACCTGTCACACCCATTACCTATCATCTGATCTACCCTTCTACATAATAATTCGCTTAATTGTCTAGTGCTCAGAATTTATGAATATTTTTTATAATATACATTTCCCAATCCTCTACTCAGATTATTTCGAAAATTTTAAACGTTATTGTATGTTAAATTTTTTGTTATGTTGTATTTTTTACACAAAAGGACAGGGGAGTGGCATAAAAAATAACCTCCGAATGGAGGTTATTTTGTTTAGCTATTAGCCTATTTGGCGTATTCAATAGCGCGTGTTTCACGAATAACGTTAATTTTGATAGTACCAGGATATTGCATGGTGCTTTCAACTTTATTGGCAATATCACGAGCTAGCTTGATGGCGCTCAAATCATCAATTGACTTTGGACTAACGATAATACGGACCTCACGACCAGCACTAATCGCATAAGCCTTTTCGATACCAGGAAAGCTTAGAGCGATGTTTTCAAGATCACGCATGCGCTCGACAAAATTCTCGGCACTAATATTGCGGGCACCCGGACGAGCTGCCGATAGGGCGTCACAAACTCGAACAATCAACGCTTCTGGCGTTGTCGCCTCGATATCATCATGATGCGCCTCGATGGCATGCACAATTTCGTCACTCATACCATACTTACGCGCCAGCTCGGCACCGATATGGTGATGCTTGCCTTCAAGCTTGTGCGTCACAGCCTTACCGACATCATGCAGCAAAGTTGCAATCTTGGTAATGCGCACATCGGCGCCAATTTCTTCGGCAATCATACCGGATAAGTGCGCCATTTCGGTGCTGTGCATTAAAACATTTTGGCCGTAGCTGGTACGGAATTTGAGCTCACCAAGTAGATGCAGCATCTCCCTAGGAATACCAACAACGCCAACATCACGTGCCGCATCCTCACCTGCCCGCGTAACCTCTTTATCGATTTCTTTCTCGGCCTTTTCGACAACTTCTTCAATTCGCCCTGGATGAATGCGGCCATCTTTCATCAATAGTTCTAGCGACATTCGAGCCACCTGGCGCCTAAGTGGATCAAAGCTGCTTAGTATGATCATACCGGGAGTATCATCAACCAAAATATCAACCCCAGTAGCGCGTTGTAGGGCCTGAATGTTGCGGCCTTCTTTGCCGATAATTCGGCCTTTCATCTCTTCGTCAGTCAGCTTGATAGCTGTAACTGTACGTTCAGCCGTGACCTCTGATGACATCCGCTCCATAGCAGTGACTAAAATTGTCTGCGCGCGCTCGTCGGCGTCAACTTGCGCGTCATTTTGCAATTTGCCAACCAAACCAATCAAATCTTGTTTGATATCTTTTTCGGTCATTTGCATCAGCTTTTCAGCGGCGTCCGCTTTTTTAAGACCGGCGATTTTTTCAAGTTTGTCTTGTTGCTTGGTGCGGATTTCACGAATTTCGTTTTTTAGCGTCTCGGCCTCGTCTTCCTGGGCACGAAGGTTTTCAGATCGTTTGTCCAACTCGTCTAACTTTCGATCAAGATTTGCCTCACGCTCTACTAAGCGCGACTCGGTTTTTTGCCACTCGCGACGACGCTCTGTCTCCTCTTTTTTTGCATCATTAACCATCGATAGGGCTTCGTCTTTGGCTTTTAGGACAATATCGCTGGCCTTAGTTTTAGCTTCGGCGACCAGCTTTTCGGCTTGATGTTTACCACTAGCCCGACGCCGCCTGTCATAGGCGTAAGTTCCACCGACGCCAGCAAACACGCCAATCAGAGCGGCTATTACTGCTTCAATCATAATTGTTTCCTTCCTCGCGTTGACCTCTGTATTGTGATGCAGAGTTACAGAAAAGTAGGTGTATCAAATGCTCAGGGCCAATGGCGGGTATATCAAAATTTATTCAGAAGTCCGAATGGACTTATATATAGTGTAGTTTTTTTAACTATTATTAACAAGTTATTTTGTTGGCGTTGTAATATGCGCCTCGCTGCCATAAAACGGCAAGACGATTTTATCGTTTGCGCCACCTTTTAGTTTTGCCAAAACTGACTCTTGCCAGTCATCGCCACGACCACCGACAATTGGAATTGATTGACAATCGGCGATTGTATTTAGGACGGTTAGACCAATTCTAAGACCCGTAAAACTCCCGGGACCCTCAAAAACGCCAATCGCCGTAATATCCTGCCAGGTTTTGCCGTGTTTTTTAAGATTATTCTCGATATAACCCAACAGCCCCTTAGCGAGCGTTCGCGCCGCTTCCCACTCATTATCAAAGCGATTATCGCCATCTATCAAGCTTAATTTACAAATAGGCGTGCTAGTGTCTAGTAGTAAAATCATAATTTTTCCTCTATCGATTGACTGATAGGCCCGTTGGACATTATTGTCAATCGGCGGTCAGACTCAGCGGGCGACTCGATTTTAATCGTCAAACGGTCGATTGGTAAAACCCCCTCAACGATACTACCCCACTCAATGATAATAATCGAGGTTGGATGATGGATAGCCTCGTTGAGCTCATCGGCCATAATGCCAGCGTCCTGTAAGCGGTAAAAGTCATAATGGGCTAAGTTCAGTCCATCGCGCGCCTCATATACCCGACTAATCGTAAAGCTAGGGCTTTGTACATCCTCATTGACGCCAAGACCGACCGCGATACCTTTAGTAAGAGTGGTCTTACCAGCACCGACGTCCCCAACTAATTCAACAACTGCGCCGCCCACCAACAAAGCGCCAAGTCGCGCTCCGAAAATCTTCATCTCCTTTTCGGATTTCACCTCTTTAATCATTAATAATCATTATAGCATCTGGCGCTTTATTAAGCCGTCATTTACAATGGAGCGTAAGCATTATGCGTATTCCTGATGCAATCATCGAAAAGTTACTCCTTCGCAGTAGTGCGGCTACCGAGGAGCAAATTAAAGCCCTAAAAGAAGAGGCCGAGCATTCAAGACGCCCATTGCAAGACATAGTGATTGAAAAAGAGGTTGTTAATGAAAAAACCTTAACACAGGCATTTGCCGACTACGCCCAAATTCCTTATGTCGAACTTAACCCGCAAAATATCCCCTCCGACGTCTTAAACCGCATTCCCGAACGCATTGCCCGACAATACAACGCCGTCCTGTTTAAGATTGGCGATGATGGTGTCGCCCAGCTTGCCATGGAGGACCCCGATGATATCCAGGCGGTGAACTTTATCCAAAAAGAAATTGGTTCCAACACTCGAATTTATATCGCTACAAGTGAAAATATCCTGGCTGCCCTTGAAAATTACCGTGGCGACGTTAACCAAGAACTAAATGAAGTAATTGATGTGCAGCGTGAAGACGCCTTGGCAGAACAAACTATTAACAAACAAGATATTGCCGAAGATTCGCCAATTGCTCAAACGGTCAACTTGCTGCTTGAATACGCTATTCGCAGTCACGCCAGCGATGTGCATATCGAGCCACGCGAAGAATACGTTCAGGTTCGCTACCGAATTGACGGTGTCTTAAAAGAGGTCAACCGCCTACCAAAAAGCGTGCTTGGCGCTTTAATTAGCCGGATCAAAATTATGAGCAACCTAAAAATCGATGAACGTCGCGTTCCGCAAGATGGTCGCTTTAAGATTAAAATTGCCGGTCGCCAGTACGCCTTACGTGTTAGCTCCCTACCGGTTGCTGACGGTGAAAAAATCGCCATGCGTATTTTGGACGAATCCGACCAGGCTGTCACGCTGGAGTCATTAGGTTATTGGGGTAAATCGCTTGAAGTCATGCGGCTTGCCTTGACCGAACCAAATGGTATGGTGCTAGTCACTGGACCAACCGGTAGCGGTAAGTCGACCAGTCTATTTAGTGTGTTGTCTATCTTAAATACGCCAACTGTTAATATTTCGACGATTGAAGACCCGGTTGAGTATCGCATTCCGGGCGTCAACCAGACTCAGACAAATGAAAAAGCCGGTATGACCTTCGCTAACGGTCTGCGTGCGCTTCTTCGCCAAGACCCAAACATTATTATGATCGGTGAGATTCGCGATGGCGAAACAGCTGACCTTGGCGTTCAGGCGGCCCTAACTGGACACTTGGTTTTTAGCACCCTACACACCAATAATGCCGCCACCTGTCTACCGCGTCTGCTTGACATGGGTATCGAGCCCTTCCTAATCGCCAGCACGGTACGGGCCGTTGTTGGACAGCGTCTAGTCCGCTGTCTCCACAAAGACACCCGCCAAAACTACACGCCTACTGAAGAAGAAAAACAAGCTGTTATGCGCATGTTTAACATTACGACGCCGCAGGCCTTTAAGACAATTCACGAACTTGAAAAACGCGCTCTTGCCGAGGGGATGGGTACCGGCATTCCGTTAAGTACAAGTGAGACCGGCATCATTAGTCTTTGGCGTGCAGATAATGACGACAACAACGATGACGCCCACAACGGCTACAAAGGCCGTACTGGTATTTACGAGGTATTAGCTAACACTGTTGGCATACAAAAGCTGATTATGGCCAATGCTACCAGTAATCAAATCCAAGCACAGGCAATTGCCGAGGGTATGATTTCGATGCAGACTGATGGCTTGATTAAGGCGCTACGGGGCGAAACCACCATCGAAGAAGTCCTAAGAGTAAGTAAAGACTAATTATGACTAACTTTTTATACGTAGCGATTGACAAGTCCAACGCACCAGTCACTGGCATAATTGATCAAGCCGACCGCGCCAGCGTCATCACGTCCTTAAAAAAACAAGGTCTTCGCCCGATTAGCATCAAGCAAGCCTCGAGTATTGCTAACTCTGGCCGTTCGCTTTCGAGATTTTTCAATAGCAACCGCGTCAAACCCGATCATTTGGTTATGATGACACGTCAATTAAGCGCCATGGTAGGCGCCGGCGTACCGCTCGTTCGGTCGCTAACTTCACTAGCCGATCACTCCGAAAGTCCAATGCTAAAAAAAATACTAATCGGTGTAATTAAAGATGTCGAAGCCGGTACAACACTAGGTGATGCTCTATCAAAATATCCAGATACATTCAACGATGTCTATGTCAACATGGTGCGCGCCGGTGAAACTGCCGGAATTTTGGATGAAATTTTGAAGCGCCTAGCGATGCAGCAAGAAAAAAGTACGACAATTCGTAAAAAAGTCAGAAGTGCTATGGCCTATCCAACGGTATTACTAAGCATCACCGTCTTGGCCTTTTTTGGACTAATGCTTTTTGTGATTCCGCAAATTGGCAAAATTTTAACTGATCTTGGTGGACCAGACGCCAAATTGCCAGCTATAACCCTATTTATGCTGGGGATTAGTCACCTCTTTACCAATTTTTGGTACATCATCTTCCCTGTAATTGGCGGCACAATTTACGGTGTTCTGAGATATATTAAGACGCCAAAAGGCAGAGAGCAATTTCATACCATAATATTAAAGATACCGGGCATAAAAGGTATCATCAAGAAGGTCGCCATTGCCCGTTTTGCTCGTACTTTTTCGGCCTTAATGGGGGCTGGCGTTGCCGTTTTGGAATGTCTAAGGGTAACTGCTCGTTCGGTCGGTAATGCAGTTTACGAAAAGGCACTGATTGACGCATCCGTCGAAGTTAAAAATGGTAAGCCATTATCCCTTGTTATCAGCCAAAATCCGCTGTTTCCTGCAATTGTCGCTCAAATGTTGTCAGTTGGCGAAGAGACTGGCCAAACGGACACCGTGCTTGTTAAAGTCGCCGATTTCTACGAAGAAGAGGTTGACGCCTCGATTGAAGGCTTGAGCTCAATTATTGAGCCAACGATGATTGTCATCATGGGCACCATGGTTGGTTTGATTGCCGCCAGTGTCATGGTACCGATTGCTGGATTAGCTCAGAATATCAAATAAGCCTGTACCTATCTCAAACCGCTCATGCTATAATTGGGCATAGTAACACTAGTGGGCATCATGGCAAAGTTATTTTATAAAGACAAACCGATTATCGGACTTGACATCAGTAGTACTGGCGTTAAAATCATGGCCGTCGACACCAAGCGATGGCTAGTACTTGGCTATGGCTCGATTGACCTTGATCCAATCAAAATCAAGGAGTCACTTGAGGGTGACAACACATATCTTGCCGATAATATAAAAGATTTGGTCGGCCAAAAGCTAGTCGGTAACCTTTCAAGCAATCACGTCGTTATCGGTGTGCCAACCGCACGCAGTTTTTCTCGTACCTTTACTTTGCCGGTTAGCGCCGAAAAGAATTTAAAGGATGCCGTCGATATTGAGGTCGATCAGTACGTCCCCGTCCCAGCGGAAACACTTTACATTGACTATGAAATTATTGAACGCAACAAGACCGAAATAACAGTTTTGATGAGTGCTATCTCGCGCATAATTGTCGATAACTGCGTATCAGCCGCCGAAAAAGCCGGCCTACGCGCTGTTTTGGTCGAACCTCGCATTAGCGCTGTCGGCCGTCTAATTACAATTACCGAGGATGGTCATTTACCAACAATCATCGTCGACATCGGCCCCGCCAGCACTGATATTGCCATTCTTGAGGATAGCTCGATTCGGGTTACTGGTGGTCTAGCCATCGGCGGCAACACCTTCACGCTAGATATCGCTAAAAAATTAAACATAACCGTCGAAAACGCCCATCAGCTTAAGGTTCTAAATGGGTTAAATGCTGGGCCACGCCAAGAAAAAATTACCAACGCCCTTGAACCAAGCTTAGAGCGCATTATCATTGAAGTTCGAAAAGTCATTCGATATTACAACGAGCGCCTAAACGACAAGCACAAACTTGAACAACTATTAGTCGTAGGAGCCGGTAGTAACGTGCCCGGTATTGGCGAATATTTTACAAACATGCTCGTTATGCCGGCCCGTGTCGCTAGCCCGTGGCAAAAACTTGACTTCGGTAAATTGCCCGAACCAGCCAAGCAATTTAGAGCTCGCTATATAACCGTCGCTGGACTAGCTAGCACCAAACCGGGCGGTATCTGGAAATGATAAACCTACTTCCTTATGACGTCAAAAGTGAAATTCGCGCCGCTCGCACTAATGTCATTCTGATGCGCTATATAATCGTGCTTATAATTGCCATTGTCTTTTTGGGTATCGTTGGATTTAGCGTTTATACAATTTTAATGGATACTAAGGCCACTGCTGAAAACACCATAAAGGATAACCGCGCCAAAGCATCGTCGTACGTCGCTTACAAGGACGAAGCCACGACACTCCGCACCAGCTTATCAAGCGCCAAAAGCATATTAGACAAAGAGGTTCGTTATTCAAAGATTATTACTGGCATCGCCGCGCTCATGCCGAGTGGCACCATCCTTGACAGTCTAAATATCAGCACCTCTACCCTAGGCTCCCCAACGACTTTAACTATATATGCAAAAACCACCGAGAACGCTCTGGCTGTAAAAGACCGCTTCCAGGCGTCGCCCTTATTCTCTAACGTCACCTTCGTCTCGATATCCAGCACTAGCCAGCAATCAAAAGCCTATCCTATAACCGCTACTCTTAGTGTGACAATCAATCGAGGAGCTGCGCAATGAAAAAGTCCGGCATGACCGCCAAAAGCTTCCGTGGCGTACTAATATTTTTAATCCTCGTCATGATTGGCGGATCGGCTGTTGGCATATACTTCGCGCAAAAATGGCTACTTAGTCAGGCTGCTATCATCAGCCAAACTGTTGCCGAGTCAAATGCCAGCGGTAATGACAGCCATGTGGCTGCAAAACTACAGTCTGAACTAGCCGCTCAGCAAAGCGTCATCACAAAAATCAGTTTACTAGCCGTTAGTCGACAGACATACCAAAGTAAAACAATCCAAGAATTAGATCGATACGCCGCCGATGCCGGCATTGTCATCGCCAACTACAGCTTCGCGCAAGCCACCACTGGCACAACAACCACTGCCTCAACCGCAGCTTCCGTTACTGCTACTAATAATCCCGTGGTTACTGCCACCTTAGTGAGCCCGGTTTCTTATCAAAAACTTCTAAAGTTTATGAATTATATTGAAAATAGTTTACCAAAAATGCAGATAGCCAGCGTTAACATAGGACGATCCTCCAACAGTAACGGCGACCTAGTCCGAATCGATCAATTAAGTATAGAGGTAAACGTAAATTAAATAGCCTTATGAAAAAAGATCTTAAACTATCATCCATACTTAACCCATTTGTAAACATGTTTAAGTACCATAACCTGACGATTTTTATTGTTATATTAGTCGGCGGTCTAGCAGTTGGTATTTTAATGCTCAGTAGTGCTCTACAAAAAGCTTCTGAAACCAATGGCTATACAACAACCAACACCACAACAACATCATTTGATCAGACAACTATTAACCGAGTTAATCAACTCCACACCAGTAGTGATGCCCCCCTAAATTACTCACCACCAGCCGGTCGCACAAACCCGTTTACGGAATAGTTGGCGCTAGTTGGCTAAAACACTTATACTTATACTATGTTATTACTAGGATCAAGACTTATCGGCATTCCAATCATGGGATTACAGACCGGAACCAAGCTGGCGCAGACAGCCTACCCTGTTATCGATCCAGCTAACTTAAAAATTGTCGCCTATATCGTCGAAGGTCCATTGCTGCTTGAAAAGCCCTCGATTATCCGCATCGCCGAAGTGCGTGAATTGAGCGATATCGGTATGATAATTGATAGCAGCGATGATTTTGTCGGCATTGACGATGTTGTCCAAATTAACAAATTGTATGGTCTGGGCTTTAAATTAATTGGTATGCCCGTGATTGATGAGTTGAATCATAAATTAGGTAAGGTTGAAGACTATAGCGTTGAAGCGTCAAGTTTTGTCATTCAGCAGTTGCACGTCAAGCGCGGCCTGGTTAAAAGTTTGACCGATACTGGCCTACTCATTCATCGTTCACAAATTGTTGAAATTAACGATCACTCGATTATCGTGCGTACTACCGCTAAAAAGCCTGAGCCAATTATGCAAGCCGAGCACCGCACTTTCGTTAATCCGTTTAAGCCCCAATCAGCACAACCCGAAAACGGCGTCTCCTAGCTATTATCATAAAGCGCCGATTTTATATCATCATAACTAAAGCCCTGACGCGTCAAGTAGGCGATTAGTTTTTGCTCGTCCGAATATTTCGATCGCTTCTTTTCAATAATTTTCTTGATCTCAACTTTATCCGACCGTTCGCTATCCGATAGCTCGGCTTGGATAATCGCCATATCAACGCCTTTTTTCATTAATTCGGCAATTAATTTACGTCTACTAATCCCCTTGCGGACAAATCGATTTTCAATCCAAAAGTGTGCAAATTTTCGATCGTCAATATAGCCTTTATCAAGCAAACGGTTAAAAACCCGCTCAGTTATTTCTGGTGGCGTGCCAGCTTTCAGCTCACCGTCTTTTTGACGAGTCGGTCGAGTCTTCCGGTAAAGATAGTCCCGTACTTCGCGGGCACTATGTGGCCGCGACAGGCAGTATTCTAGAGCACGTCCATAAATCTTACCAAACTGACTTTCACGTTCAAGCGCCACCAGTTCGGCTTCGTCGTATGACTTACCGACCTTAATACCCAGTTCAACGACCTGAAACATGTCCAAGCTAAATCGATATTTCCCATCAACTAATACGTTAACCCGGTCTTTGTTGCGGGCCTGAACACCAATCGCGGTAATGATCATAGTCGTAGACTAGGCGGCTTCTTCAGCAACCTTGGCACGAACCTTGGCATCAATCTCGGTAAGAAGTTCGGGATTTGCCTTTAGGTATTCTTTGCTGGCTTCACGACCCTGACCAATCTTGGCGTCATTATAGGCAAACCAAGCACCAGATTTATCGACAATATTATGGAGCACAGCTAAATCAAGTACATCACCGGTTTTAGAGATGCCCTCGTTGTACATGATATCGAATTCAGCAACCCTAAAAGGAGGCGCAATCTTGTTCTTAACGACCTTAACCTTAGTTCGGCTACCAATAATATCCTCGCCGGACTTAATCTGGCCGGTACGACGAATATCAAGACGAACTGAAGCGTAAAACTTCAAAGCATTGCCGCCAGTCGTCGTTTCAGGGTTACCAAACATGACACCAATCTTCATCCGAATCTGGTTAATAAAGATGACTGTTGTACGGCTTTTGCTGATAATGCCCGTGAGCTTACGCAACGCTTGACTCATCAATCGAGCCTGAAGACCCATGTGGCTATCGCCCATATCGCCATCAATCTCGGCTTGTGGTACAAGTGCCGCTACCGAGTCGACAACAACCAAATCAACTGCATTCGATCGAACGAGCGTTTCGGCAATTTCAAGCGCTTGCTCACCGTTATCTGGTTGCGAGACTAGCAAGTTGTCTGTGTCAACGCCCAAGCGGCGGGCATAAGCTGGATCAAGCGCATGCTCGGCATCAATAAAGGCTGCTGTGCCACCGTTCTTTTGAACTTCCGCAATGGCATGGAGCGCCAAGGTGGTTTTACCAGATGATTCTGGTCCATAAATTTCTAGGATCCGGCCTTTTGGATAGCCGCCGCCAAGAGCAAGGTCAAGCGACAATGAGCCACTGCTAAATAGCTCCACGTCAACCGTAGTAGTATCGCCAAGTCGACGAATTGCACCGTCGCCGAATTGCTTATTAATCTGCTCTTGAGCTAAGCCAAGCGCCTTTAATTTACCTTCACTAGCGGTGGGTTTTTCGGATAGTGGATCTTTGGTGGTCTTTTTCGCTGCCATATTTTCCCTCTCGTTTATCTACCTTTTATTATACTGGTCGGCGACATAATTTGCTATAATGTAAGCAATGATTAAACGCACCAGTGGATTTACGGTTATCGAAATTATCTTTGTGATTTTGATTCTTGGCGTCGCCAGCGTCCTATTCTTTGTTCAAAAAAATGATTTGGCCGTGGCTGCTCGCGACCAGCAGCGTAAAACCGCCATCAACGCCATGTACTACAGCCTCGAGGAAGTCTTTTATAAGGCCAATAATTACTATCCAGAAACAATTAGTGAAGCTAGCCTACCGTCAGTTGATCCGGCACTCTTTACTGATCCAAATGGCGCTAAAATTGGCACAAGTAGCAGTAACTACCGCTACGAAGCGGTCAATTGCACCGATAATAAATGTCGAGCTTACACCCTTCGAACTACCCTTGAAAACGAAGCTGACTACGTCAAGACTAGCATCAATAAATAATTTTAATTATTTATATTTTTAGCGCGACTGTTTTTGCAAATTTCGATAGCATTATTTAACGCATCGATGCACTCTTTGGGATGCGAAGCATAGGTAAAGTTATAAGCCGTCGCGTTACCCTCAGTACTAAGCCGAATCGAACCATAATCAAAAAATTGTTGAAATATACCTTTTTGCTGAAAACGAGCGTCTTCAATATTATCCAGGCTGACAGTCTGTTCAATATGCGAAAACAAGCTAACCTGAACGTCCTGAATAACGTTTTCATTGGTCAGATAAAACTTATTACTAGTGTAAACGTAATACGATATATAGGTACCGATACCAATCAAAATCGCAATTAGCAGGACCGGCAACGCTATGGTTGACACTTCGGCCACTGGACCAGTCAAGCCGAAGCTACGAACAAATAAATCGTAATTGTAAAGCACCGAAATAGCAAAGGCCATTAATATGATACCGGCCGCAAATGGCAGCAGCAGACCAATTGGATGACGACTAATCGTTGTTACGACATACTCATCATCTTGTAAGTTGAGATTTGGATAATATCGCTTGGACGTATCGTGCTTTAATTTAGTTTCAAGACTAATCTCTGAACTAGTCGTCACAGGACTAAGGGTAGGTTGCGATTGCGCCTGTACCTCCACTGGATGTGCATATAGCGGCTGGCCATTAGCGTCATAGGCTACTGGCTTGTCGTATTGTTCGGGCGTCGAATCATTATTCATTATAATGATATTATATCAATATTTAAGCAATCTCGCTGATAGTTCTGCCTAGATGAGCATAGCCCTTCGCCGTAACTCGTCGGCCCCGTGGCGTTCGTTCGATAAAACCGATCTGCAAAAGATATGGCTCGTAGAAGTCTTCAATTGTTGTGGCTTCGTCACCCGTAAGAGCGGCGATGGTGTTTAGG
>JAJZQE010000072.1 GCA_021847685.1 bacterium
TATGAGTAATCGTAGACACGCTAGCGTGACAGCATGGTATGCGCGAGTGGTGGAATTGGTAGACACGCTAGCCTTAGGAGCTAGTGCCTCCGGGCGTGAAGGTTCAAGTCCTTTCTCGCGTACCAAAAGAAAATGCCGTCTGAATGACGGCTTTTTCTTTTGGTCGGTGAAAATATCCTCAACCTTCACCCCTGGGCGCGAAGGTGAGAACTGCCAAGTCGGCAGTTCGCAAGGAAACCTTCCGATGAAAACTGTGTTTTCAATCGCGAAGTTTCGGGGTCGCCAAAGGCGACCAAGTCCTTTCTTCAAATAAAAAAGACCCGTTTAGGGTCGCAATTATTCACTTTGCCGGTAGAACGTGAGCGCCGCGGTTCCGTAACTACGATTGTCCACCACAACAACTCCATTAGTGCCGGTCGGCGCCTCACCCCTACCTGGATATGATAATACCATAAGCCCATTCGGTTTCAATAGTCTGAATAAACGGTTAACTGTGGAAAACTGCGGGTCGCCGTATGGCGGATCGGCAAAAATAATGTCAAATTTTAAATCAGTCGTATCGGCCCAGGTAGCGACGCCCGATTGCGTGACTTTCGTGACATCTCCACAGCTTAGCAGTTCGACATTTTCAGTAATTGTCCGAATCGCGCCTTGGTCGCGGTCAACAAAAACAACACTTTTAGCACCGCGGCTTAAGGCTTCAAAACCCAAGGCGCCGGAGCCAGCAAAGGCATCAAGCACCTCCGCACCCTCGACAACACCGCCCAGACTATTAAATAACGAGCTTTTTATGCGGTCGCTCATCGGGTGCGTGACGTTGCCATGCGGCGCCTTAATCGAACGCGAGCCAAATTTACCAGCAATTATCCTGACGTTCAAGACTTTTCACTTTTCGCTAAATAAGCTGCATAGTACCAGGCAAGGCAAACTGTCCGCATAATTTCGGGGATAAGCACATCACGCGTCTTTATCGCCAAACTCCGCGTCCAGCCACTGGCGCCAAATTCGTCATACATCTTCATATGATAAATCTTATAAAGTGCCTCATTAAAAACAGTTTCGAAGCCATCTTTTTCGACTCGCCGAAATTCAGCTGGCGTTGGGTCGATATCAGAAAATTTGAGAGTGGCGATTGTCGAGGCGACACCAAGCTCAAACGACAAATGCGCCGAAAACACGCCACCAACGCCCCAATATTGCCAATTTTTAGAAATTGTATCTAGTCCGCCGTTACCATGAATAATATTCTTATCAGCAATCGTCAACCGTTCATGATGCGGCTTGCCCCATAGTTCTTCGATTTTATCGTTTAAAGGATAGTGGTGCGCTGGCGTTAAGCCATCAACCACAGCATGAGCCAACCAAGCAGCCTCAAAAGCCGCTCGTACATTATTATCGGAACGTAGCGCTTCGGACAAGTTATAAATATGATCATTTATAAGACCAACTAAAGCTCGATCGTCTGGCTTGGCTGGATCAATGAAGTGCCACGGCTCATCTTTAGACGGACTTTTGCGCTTAATCGCGTCTGGGCCATTGTTGCCTTCAAAATGCAGTATCTGACTTATGGTTGGGAAGTCTGATGTGCGGCCAAGCTTCTTTTTAAGAAGCCGCCGAGCTACCCGATCGATTTTTTGGTGCACACCAACAATACTGCCTGATCCTTTACGAAATGTCGTGCCTGCATACATAATTTTAGAATTTAACCATTTTAGTTTAGTGTTGTCAGGCGCTGATAATGTTGTACATTGGTCGCCAACTGTTTATATTTTAGCAGATTCTGCCCAGACTCAACGAAAGCCTGAGCTTGACGCTTGGCACGCGTAATCATGCGCGTATCCGCCAAGGTAGCAATCTGCAGGTTCAAGGCACCATGCTGCGCTCGACCATAGATTTCACCTGGACCGCGTAATTTTAGATCAACTTCAGCTAAATAAAAACCGTCATTACTCTTTTCGATTTCTTTCAAGCGTACACTAGGCTTATCACTGGTGCTCGTTACTAGATAACAATAACTCTGGTGAACACTACGACCAACACGACCGCGCAGTTGGTGGAGTTGGCTTAAACCAAACCGATCGGCGTCCTCAATCAACATCACAGTAGCGTTCGGCACATCAACGCCAACCTCGACAACTGTCGTACTAACCAAAATATCAAGTTCACCGCTGGCAAATTTGCTCATGACCGCCTCTTTCTCGTCACTTTTCATTTTGCCGTGCAGTAGTCCAATACGCCGATGCTTAAAAATCGAGTTTTGCAGCTTTTTGTACTCATTTTGGACACTTTTTAGTTCATTGTCGGGATTGTTGTCGATTAACGTACAAATAACATACGCCTGGCGACCAAGCTTTATCTCCTCATCAACTAGTGTGTATAACTGAGCCCGGCTATTTGGCGACCAAATCTTGGTCTTAATCGGCATGCGGCCCTTTGGCAGTTCGTTCAATATCGAAACGTCAAGTTCGCCATAAACCGTTAGCGCCAGACTGCGCGGAATTGGCGTTGCTGTCATTGCCAGCATATGTGGCATATATTCAGACTTTTTTAACAGTTCCTGACGTTGCGAGACACCAAAACGATGCTGCTCATCAATCACCACAAAACCAAGTTTGTGAAAATGCACCGTCTCTTGAATCAAGGCATGGGTACCAACAACGACATCAACCTCACCAGTCTTAATGGCTTCATATAATGTCTTTCTGGCCACGCCCTTAACGCTACCCGTCAACAAACCAACCCGAGTATTAAAAGGTGACAAAAGTTTTAAAAGTGTCTCGGCATGCTGAGTCGCTAAAATCTCAGTTGGCGCCATCAGGGCCGTTTGAAAACCGCTATGCGCCGCCTGCAGCGCCCCGATTCCGGCCACAACCGTTTTACCGGCACCGACATCACCTTGCAGTAATCGGTTCATTGGCACCTTGCGCTCAAAATCTTGGATAATCTCCCAAACCGCCAAACGCTGAGCGTTAGTCAATTTAAAGGGTAATTTTTCAACAAAATCCTTAACAACCGGCTGGTTAAACGGAATATGCCAACCTGTTAGTTTAGAGTTTTCC
>JAJZQE010000073.1 GCA_021847685.1 bacterium
TCTTGGCAAACTTCGGATGAGTCATCCTAAAGGCAAAATCACCATCATTACTAAGCAGGATAATGCCACTACTGTCGCGGTCTAGGCGACCAACTGGCTTAAGGTGATGATATTTGGCTGGAATAAGCTCGTAAATCGTTGGACTATCGCCTTGTTGGCGACGCGAACAGACATAACCGACTGGTTTATTGAGGGCCAGGTATTGATAAGCCACGTCGGCTTTAAGTGGCCGACCATCAACCATAATCTCGTCGTTAGCGACAAAACGGGCGCCGAGCTCGGCTTGGCGGCCATTAATCGTAACTTTACCCTGGCTAATAAGGTTATCAGCCTCACGGCGAGATACACCTAATTGCAAGGCAAGGTGTTTGTTGAGGCGAAGCTTATCATCGGCTGGCATGGTTATCAGTATAGCAGATGACGGATCCTACAATTGAGGGGTTGGCGGAATTTGAAAATCGCTAGTTGTTGGCGGTAAACCTGGTTGAGTGGCTGGCGCAATCGGTGCTTGTGGCATCGTTGTGCCGTTTAGCTCTTGATTAATTAAATTGCCAACATCAACTGCCGGTGGTTGATCAGTTAGTGGATGGATTACGCGGTCACCAAGTGAGGCTGGGCGCTGAGTACTAAAAGGTGCGGTCGGCTGTGGTAATGGACTAGCGGGGGCGGTTGGCGCTTGGTAACCTGGCGCGACTGCTGGTGTTGTCGGTTGTGGCATCGTAGGAGCTGGTGCGACTGGGGTCTGTTGGTATTGTGGAGCCGGTTGAGGTGCTGGGGCTGGAGTTGGTGTCATTGGCTGGGGCATAGCTGGCGCGGCCGGAGCTTGATAAACCGGTGGAATTGGTCGTTGAGGTATGGTTGGGGCTGGTCGAGTAACGGCTGATGGCGCGGCGGCCCCAAAAGCTTGGGCGAGGTTTGGTGCTGGTGCGAGACTGTCGCCGAGTACATCATGAACGGTGCGAACAACGTCTTCGATACCAACCTGTGACTTAACAAGGTAACGGTCAGCGCCGAGGGCTTCACCGCGAGCGCGCTGATCTTCGCTGCTTAAAGCAGTCATCATAATGACTTTAATATCTTTGGTCTCGCTGGTACTGCGCAAAATATCTAGCATGTCAAAGCCGCTAATCTTTGGCATCATAACGTCGCTAACAATCAATTGTGGGCGTTCCTTGATGGCCATCGCAAGGGCTTCTTCGCCGTCACCGGCGGATACAATATCGTAACCCTCTGCAAGAAGTCTAACTCCGTAAATTTCGCGTAAGCTTTTGTCATCTTCTACTAGCAGGATTTTTGTCATAATTACCTTTTATTGTACCCGAGGGCATTTAAAATTACCATAGTTCTTGTGCTTATTGAGGTGGTTGTGTCATATCTCGTTGTGGAATCGTAACTCCTGGCGTGCGTTCAGTGGTTGGCGGTGTCATTGGCGCGGTGGCTGGAGTTGGCGGAACTGAATCCGGTGTGCTGGTGGCTTGTTGCTCTTGAACCATCGCCTTTAATTGGGCAACGTGGGCGGCAATTTGCTCGGGGGTTAGACTTTCTCCTCTTGGAACGGTCGTCGCAGGTTGTGCACTTTCAGCAGGGGTCGTCGTGGCGACTGAGGTTGCGGCTTGGTCGGATCCGAATGAGGCTGGTCCCGTAGCGGCCTGGGCGGTTGCCTGAGCAGCGGCGGCCTGAGCGGCCCTGGCTTGTTGCTCGGCTAGTTCGGCGGCTTCTTGCGAGCTGATACGTGGTAGTTCCAAAAAGAAGGTGCTGCCCTTTTTGTACTCACTTTCGGCCCAAATGCGTCCGCCCATCGTCTCGGCCAAGCGTCGACAAAGATATAATCCCAGGCCGGTACCACCGATTTCGCGAGTATCGACGTTATCAACTCGATAAAACTTTTGAAACAGGTGTGGCATATCTTCGGTTGGAATGCCGATGCCGCTGTCCTTGATACTGATAACGACTTTATCATCGGTGCCACTAACATCAACTGTAACTTCGCCAGCGGGAGTGTATTTAATGGCATTTTCGGTCAGGTTATCGATGATTTCCCGAACATGGTCATTATCTAGGTTGATGTGATAAACCGGCGCGATGTGGCGCGAGCCGTCATCAGGAATCGGATTAAATTTAAGCAGTAATCCCTTGTCGGCCGCTTTTTGGTTAAAGCCTTGCAGGATATCGTGGGTAAAAGTCACGATATCAACAACCTTCGGATTGTTAGCTAGTCGCCTGTCGTCAGCCTTAGAGACGTCTAGGAGGTCTTGGAAGAGGCGTCCCAGGTGCTGGGCGGCTTCGTGTGCTTTCATGATAAAGTCACGGGCTTTATCGTCAATTTGAGCGGTATTAGGGTTAAGCGCCAGACCTAAGTAACCTTCAATCGAGGCAACTGGAGTACGCATTTCGTGACTGGCGGTGCTAATAAATTCAGCTTGCTCGCGTTCTTCGGCCTTTTCTTTGGTGATATCGCGAAAAACTATAATCACACCCGACCCCATTTCACCGACTGGTGAAACTACCAGCGAGGTCATCATTTTTTTGCCAGTTTTGGACAAAATCGTCAGGTCGTTATTGCGAACTTGTTGGTTATTGTTTAAAACTTGCTGAACTGGATCTATACTGGGATCAAGCGGTTTATTAACTTTATCAACAAGTGTTAAAACTGATTTATAGCTAAGGGCCAGTGCATCTTGCTTGGCCCAGCCTAAGATTCGTTGAGCCGCCGGGTTAATTAGCTGAATCATGCCCTTACCATCAAGTGCCATGACGCCGTCACCGATGGCGTTAATGACAACTTCGGATTGTGACGCGACCTGTGACAGCTCATGCGCCAGATCTTTATAGGCGCGGTCGCCGCTTTCGTCAGCTCGATCGGATTTGCTGTGCCAAATAATCATACTGGCGATAAGTGGTAAAAGTCCGGCAAAGCTAACCAGGACAATTAATTCAGGTGTAAAGTGCCCCTTTAGATATTCAGCGGCTACAAAAATACCGATAGCTGCCAGCATT
>JAJZQE010000004.1 GCA_021847685.1 bacterium
TGCGTTTGGAGATTACGACCATCAAGCTTGATGCTATAATCTATGGCTCTGGACTGACGAGTACTGGTGATATGGATATAAGCGAGAATCCTGATGAGGCCGCCTGGTATCAGCTTGGTCCAAAACCCGGAGAAACTGGCAGTGCTGTAATTGCTGGACATTACGGTTGGAAAAACGGACACAGTTCGGTCTTTAACAATCTACATAAGCTTGTAAAAGGCGATGAAATTTCGGTTTATGATCAAAAGGGAGTTAAAAAGACGTTTGTGGTGCAGACGACGCAGATATACGATCCGCAGGCTGATGCCACCAAAGTCTTTACTTCAACTGATAAGAAGGCCCACCTAAACCTAATCACTTGTGAGGGGACTTGGGTCACATCAAAGGATAGTTACTCTAATCGGTTAGTGGTCTTTACTGATTTAAAGTAAATATACCAAAAATATAACCCCATCTTGCGATGAGGTTATATTTTTGGTAGCACCAGGTGGGCTCGAACCACCGACCTCAGGCTTATGAGTCCTGCGCTCTAACCAGCTGAGCTATGGTGCCACGCAGAGACAATATTAGCAAATAATACCTCTTTTATCCAGAGTACCCAAATTGTCCTTATTGCAAAACTGCGTGGGGGTCGTACAATGGTATTATCAGGTGAACTATAAGGAGGGACCCTATGCAATACATTGACTCGGTATCCAGTACAGTCGCTAAATGGATGAAAGATGTACCGCATCTTCCAAAGGGATTAACGAAATGGCTTGCAGAAAACTCGTGGTGGTTAACCATCATCAGTGTTGTCTTCTCGGTGGTTGGAGCATTCGGCATTTTAGCAGCGATGACTGCTGGATCAGCCCTGCTCGTCGTTGTTGGCGCGCCTGCTCTTGGCGGAATGTTCTTTGTTAGTTCGGTCATATCGCTAATTGGCGTCGGTGTCTCGGTAGTCGCTGAAATTATGGCAATTACGCCACTTAAGGCGATGAAAAAGCGTGGCTGGGATCTAATGTTCTTCGTTTTGCTTGTTTCGGTAGCTGTGGGTATTTTGGGGAGTCTACTGACGGCAAATGTCGGCGGTATCTTGTTCGGCCTTGTCGGTGCTGCAATTGGCGCATATGTTTTGCTTGAACTTAAGTATTATTTCGTAAAGTAAGTAAGACAATCATAAAATCAGTCGCCCGAGGTTCTCTTGGGTGACTGATTTTGTTATAATGAAACCACTCCAGGCGATACTCACTACCTATTACCAGGCAAGCGTCCCTCGCCAACGGATTCATCGTTTTTATCGTCTTCGGATCATTTCGCTACAGAACGGGCGGAAGAGACGGGCGAACAATTTTAGGAAGAACGTTCTCTAAATTAATTTTTGGAGATTTATGACGATGAATGACGAAACTTTTTTAAATGAACGGATTGAAGTGATTGCGGCTTATGGCGACGGGCTTAATCCATGTCGGCCAATCAAATTTAGGCGTCGCAATGGGCGCGAGGTAGTTGTTAGCGAAATTGGTCTGCGTTACCCCAGTAATCAAGGCAAGCGCCTGGTCCATGTCTTTGATGTGACTGATCAATCGGCCGATTATCGGCTGGAGTTTGATAGCGAGCGGCTAACTTGGCACTTAACGCGCGAAGGTGATCACTATGCGGGATGACTATAATGCCGAAACGCCACTCTTGATGCACATCGATCTTAACTCGGCGTTTGCCACCATCGAGCAACAAGCTCGACCGATGCTACGGGGTCGCCCGGTAGCCATAGTTAATCGCCGGACTGATTTGACGTCGATTGTAACCGCCAGTTACGAAGCTAAAGCCTTGGGTGCCAAGGTTGGTATGCGCCTGATTGAGGCGAAGCGATTAGTGCCAGGCCTGATTGCGCTAGAAAGCGAGCCAGAAAAATATCGGTTTGTTTATAAAAAACTTTCTAAAATATTAAGTGACTATTCGCCAAATTTTGTAATGAAGAGTATTGACGAAGGTGTGATTGATTTTCATGGTGTCGTTAACTGTCGCCCGCTGACCGAGATTGGCCTTGAAATCAAGCGGCGACTGCGGGATGAGGTAGGTTGTGCGATGCGCTGTAATGTTGGGATTGGTCCAAACCGCTTTTTGGCTAAAACTGCTGCCGGCCTGCATAAACCAGACGGCATGGACGAAATTAACCACACTAATTTGCGCCAGATTATGGCGACGTTAAGGTTAACCGATTTGACAGGAATCGCTAGCCATAATGAGGCACGGCTAAATACCGTTGGCATCGATACCCCACTACAATTTTTAGACAGTAGTGCCGTTACACTAGATAAAATAGTTTTTAAAAGTATCGTTGGCCAACAGTGGCATCAACGCCTGCGCGGCTGGGAGGTGGATGACCGAGTTTTTGATATGAAGCGAGTTGGCCGACAATATGTTTTGGAAAGTCGTCAGCTCAGCCGCCAGCAGATTATCCAGCGGCTGCATAATCTGTGTGAGTCGGTTGGATCGCGTTTGCGTAATCAAAACAAGGTCGCGCGTGGCGTCTATGTCTATGTCAGAACGGCCGAACACAGTTATTGGCACGCTAGCAAGCTAACGCAATTGCCATTTTATAGCGACGGCACGATTTACAGCCTGGCTTATCAATTGTTTAGCCGAGCGCCAGATAATATTCGCGAAATTGGCGTCCATTGCTATGAACTGTCCGACGACAACAATCCGCAACTTAGTTTATTTGGCGATGCTATTGTTCGTGAGCACCAGCTGACCGACGCTATTGATAATATTAATCGACGCTTTGGCGAGCGCACCGTTCATTCGGCCGATACGATGGCGACTGATGATTTGGTCAAGCAAAAAATACCATTTGGTAGTATTCGTCATCTTTAAATTACGCCCGTCTGGTGGGTTATAATAAAGATGTGAATAAAACGATTATTACTTTTTCGGCTGGCGTTTTTGGTATTGCTGGTAGCTACCTGCCATTTCTATTTGGGGTAACCGATATTTTTAGCGGCTGGAGCATACTAATGGGCCTGGTTGGTGGAATCTTTGGTATCTGGCTAGGCGTATGGGTTTCAAAGCAAATCGGTTAACCAAGTTTTTGCCTGGCAGTTATATCATGGCGGTTAGTGGCGGTGTTGATTCGGTTGTTTTGCTGGATTTGTTGGCTAATAAAAACGAGTTTTCACCTGCTAAATTTAAATTTATTGTCGCTCATTTTGATCATGGCATTAGGGTCGACTCGGCCGATGACGCCAAGTTTGTGGCTGGACTAGCCAAAAAATATAATTTACCGTTTGAAACTAGGCGTGAGGAATTAGGGAATAGCGCTAGCGAAGAGCTGGCTCGCAATCGACGCTACGATTTTTTAAGAGGTCTAGCTCAAAAGTATCAGGCTAAAATTATAACGGCGCATCACGCTGACGATGTGGTTGAGACGGTTGCTATTAATCTTAGTCGCGGCACCGGTTGGCGCGGCTTGGCCATCTTGGATTCAGACATCATCAGGCCCCTAATTGACGTTAATAAAACCGAGATTCTTGATTATGCCAAGCAAAATAAATTGAAATGGCACGAAGATAGTACTAATGCGAGTGATGCTTATTTACGTAACCGGATGCGCCAACGACTGGCGCAATTTAGCGATGACAACAAACGCCAAATCCTGGCTTTACGCGCTCAGCAAATCTATCTAAAGCAGCAGATTGACAGGGAGGTAATACGGTTGGTTGGCGCTGGTCCCGATTATAGTCGCTATTTTTTTACGCATGGTGACCGCCTGGCAGTACTAGAATGTTTGCGGTTTTTGACTAACCGTCGATTGACTCGCCCGCAGTTGGATAGAGCTTTGATGGCTATTAAAACAGCTAAACCGGGCACGATTTATGAAGCTGGTGCTAGCGTAGAATTTGTCTTCACCTCTCGTAATTTTACTATTAAGCTGATAAAATAAGATGAGCAGATATCCCAACCATATACTGAAAGGAATGATAGTTCTCTATGGCAATCAAATCACCTGTTCAAAATAAAAAGCCTGGCAATTTTGTACGCCTTGGTTTGTTTTGGGCAATTATTGTTTTTGGAATTTTAGCAGTTGTCGCACTTGTTGCACCTCAGGATAACCTAAAAAGTGTTCCGATTTCAGATGTTATTAACAGCGCTAATAACGGCCAAATCTCTAAATTGGAAGTTAGCGGTGACAATGTTAAGGTTACGCCAAAAGGTAGCGATGTACCAACTGAAAAGTCGGTCAAGCAGACGGGTGTTAGTTTGCAGGATCAAGGTCTAAATAAGACCGCCAATGTTCAAGTCACGGTTGTGCCGCAGTCTAAAACCGGTGATACACTTTGGAACCTGGCAATTATCATCGTACCGGTTGTTCTAATTGCTGGCTTCTTTATGTATATGATGCGTCAGGCACAGGGCCAAAATAACCAAGCGATGGGCTTTGGTAAGTCAAAGGCAAAACTTTACGGTATTGATAAAGAGAAAGTCACCTTTAATGACATTGCCGGTAACGATTCGGCCAAGCAAGATCTGGAAGAGGTTGTTGACTTCTTGCGTCACCCTAAAAAGTACGAAGCTTTGGGAGCCAAAATCCCAACCGGCGTCTTACTGGTCGGTAACCCAGGTACCGGTAAAACCCTGCTGGCGCGTGCTGTTGCCGGTGAGGCCAACGTACCTTTCTTCTCGATTTCGGGATCAGAATTTGTTGAAATGTTTGTCGGTGTCGGCGCCTCGAGGGTGCGCGACTTGTTCGCCAAGGCTAAAAAGAACGCGCCATCGATTATCTTTATTGACGAAATTGATGCCGTCGGTCGCAAGCGCGGCAGTGGTATGGGCGGTGGTCACGATGAGCGTGAGCAGACCTTAAACCAGATTCTGGTTGAGATGGATGGTTTTGAAACTGGCGCTAATGTGATTGTCTTGGCGGCCACTAACCGGGCGGATGTGCTTGACCCAGCCCTGCTTCGACCGGGTCGTTTTGACCGTCGTACTAACATTATGTTGCCAGAGCGACGTGACCGCGAAGCTATCCTAAGGGTGCACTTTAAAAACAAGCCGATTGACGATACGGTTAATATCGACAAACTAGCTGCCAAGACGGCCGGTTCATCTGGTGCCGACTTGGCTAACATGGCTAACGAAGCGGCAATTGTAGCGGCGCGCCGTAATGCTAAAAAAATTAGCAATGCCGATTTGACCGAGGCATTTGAAAAAGTTGCGATTGGCCCGGAGCGAAAAGCTCAAATCATGAACGATAAAGAAAAAGAAATCACCGCTTACCACGAAGCTGGACATGCCATTGTTGGTCACGTTCTACCCGACAGCGACCCAGTTCACAAGGTTACAATTATTCCACGTGGCGGTACGGGTGGTGTGACTTGGTTCTTGCCACCAGAAGACAAAAGCTACACTAGTGTGATTGAATTTAAGGATGTGCTGGCGCGCGCCCTTGGTGGCCGGATTGCCGAGAAGATAGTTTACGGCGAAGATCGCATCACGACTGGTGCTGGTTCCGACCTACGTAAGGCAACCGAAATCGCCCGTGATATGGTTATCGAACAGGGTATGGGCTCAAAGTTACGCGACCAAGTCTTTCATGACGATAACGGTGGCATTGTCTTTGACAAAATGACGCATGAACGGCCATACAGTGATGACACCGCCAAAGAAATTGATATCGAAGTTGCCGAACTGGTCAAGGAAGCGGCTCGCCGCGCCGAGGCTGTTTTGAATCAAAACCGCGATAGTTTGGATAAGCTAGCCAAGGCTTTGTTAAAAGAAGAAACGCTAGAGGAGCAAGAAGTTATTGAAGTTCTGAAGAACACGAAACTGCCAAAGGAGGCCAAGCTTTACTAGCGCGGCATAGGCTGTTTTAATGGCAAAACCAAAAAGTAGTGTAAAAAGCGCCAATCGTAAGCTGCCACTCAAGTTAGCAGCGGCTTTGTTGGCTGGTTCAACCTTGTTGTCTAGTATCTTGGGGCTACTGCGGGACAGACAGCTTAACGGCATGTATTACCACACCTATCCGTCTGGTATCGATGCCTACACGGTCGCCTTTACAGTGCCGGACTTCATGTTCTTTATACTAGTATCAGGCGCCCTTAGCGTGACGTTTATACCGGTATTTAATCAACGGCTAGCGAGCGGTAACAGGCAGTCTGCCTGGGAACTATCGACCAGTATCTTAAACTTGATGGCTGTTGTCACCTTGATTGCCAGTATTCTAATCATTGTTTTTGCCCAGCCACTCGTGCAGTATGTTGTTGGTCCAGGTCTAGATGAGTCAAGCCGAGCGCTGGCAGTCAGTATGATGCGCGTTATTGCCGTTAACCCATTCTTGTTTGCGATTGCGACGGTGGTGGCCAGTATGCAACAGGCGATTGGCCGCTTTACGTTCTTTGCGCTGGCGCCGACAATTTATAACATTGGCATCATCATCGGTACGCTATTTTTCACCGGTGGCATCAATATCCTTGGTTGGCAGGTTTTTGACGGTGGTATTATGGGTGTCGCCCTGGGTGTAGTGTTGGGATCAATTTTGCAGCTACTGGTCAGTAGTATCGGCCTGTTTGGCATGGGCTTTGACTATCGATTCAAGATTTACTGGAAAAACAAGGGCTTTCGACGTGTTCTGTCGCTGCTGCCAGCCCGCTCACTTGATCAGGGTATCGACTACGTTAATAGTATCGTCGAGACCAACTTAGCCTCTAGGATGATGTCAGGTAGTGTCCGTGCTTACCAGCAGGCTTCAGCTTTGTCGTATGTGCCGATTAACCTGATTGGCGTCGCGATTAGTACGGCTGCCTTTCCGAAAATGGCTGAAAGGCTCGGTGAAGGACGCCCTGACTTATTCAAAAATGAGCTTCAGGTTGTCTTGCGCGTAATTATTTGGATTGCTTTGCCAGTGACGGTCATTGCCTACTTTGGTCGTGGCTATCTTGTGAGCTTTATTAATAATGGTGGTGATAGCGTGATGGCTGGTATCTTGGGAATTCTGGCGATTGCAATCTTGTTTAGGTCAATTTACCATATTTCCGCTCGCAGTTTTTATGCTCAACAGGATACCAAGACGCCGCTTTATATCTCATTTATCGCCATCGGCCTTAATATCATATTGGCGGTTTGGTTTACGATGGGACTAAGTCTAGGCGTTTATGGACTAGCTTGGGCAACGGCCATTGTCTCTTGTGTCGAAGTGACAATTTTATTTATTATGATGTCGCGCCGTATTCGTGGGCTGTTCGATAGAGTTTTCATTAATGCTCTGACTAGAATGGCTAGCGCAACTGGTTTTATGGCCGCCGTGACATATATTTTAGTTCAGATATTGCCACTGAGCATTAGTGACCAAAGTTTCTTATCGAGCTTTCCAAAATTCGTCGTAATTGTAATTGGAAGTGTCTCATCGTACTGCCTGTTTAGCTACATGTTCAAGCTAGAAGAAGTTAGCCCGATTTTATCACGGGTTCAAAAAATTCTATTTTATCGGATTCGCTAGATTATGAACCAAGATCATATTCGCAATTTTTGCATTATCGCTCATATTGACCATGGCAAGTCAACTCTGGCTGACCGAATGCTGGAGCTAACTGGAACGGTTCAAAAACGTGACATGAAGTCCCAACTACTGGACAGTATGGATTTGGAGCGCGAAAAGGGAATTACGATCAAATTGGCGCCAGTTAGAATGAGGTATAAGGGTTACGACTTAAACCTGATTGATACGCCAGGCCATGTCGACTTTAGTTATGAGGTTAGCCGTAGTCTGCAAGCCTGTGAGGGTGCGATTTTGGTGGTTGACGCCAGCCAGGGCATTCAGGCTCAAACTTTAGCGAATGTCTATTTAGCGATGGCGGCTAATCTGACGATTATTCCAGTTTTAAATAAGATTGATTTGCCGGCTGCTGATGTGCCGCGGGTTAGCGCCGAAGTTATTAATCTGCTGGGCTGTAAGGTCGAGGACATTTTGATGATCAGCGCCAAAACCGGTCAAGGCGTCGAGCAGGTGCTAGATGCGGTAGTTGAAAATATCGTATCACCTCGCGGTGATGCCATGGCAACGACTCGGGCTTTGATATTTGATAGCTATTATGACGATTATCGTGGTGTTATTCTGTATGTACGAGTGGTGGACGGTTCGATTAAAAAAACCGATGTTATCGAAATGATGGCGACTGGCGCCAGTGGTGTCGCACTTGAAGTTGGCTCGCTTAATCCAGTTATGACGCCTGGCTCCGAACTTACGACTGGTGAAATTGGTTATATTGTGACAAATCTGCGCACCACCAGGGACGCTCGTGTCGGCGACACCGTCACAACTAGGCGCTCGCATAACGATGCGCAATTGCCGGGCTATAAATTGGTTAAGCCATTTGTCTATGCCGGCTTCTTTCCAGTCAGTAATGATGATTATCAGGATTTGAAGGATGCGGTCGAACGGTTGAGCCTGAGTGACTCGGCCTTACAATTTGAGCCCGAGAACTCACCAGTACTAGGTTTTGGGGTTCGGATTGGCTTTTTAGGATTACTTCATATGGACATTGTTCGCGAACGCTTGGAGCGTGAGTACAATCTGGATCTGGTCGTGACGAACCCATCAACCGACTATCACGTTGCTTTGACGTCTGGTGACGAGTTGGATATTAAGAGCGCCAGTGAGCTGCCTGATGTTAGTCGAGTGCGTGAAATTCGTGAGCCGTGGATTAAGGGTGAGATTGTGGTACCTAAGACCTACATCGGTGGCGTGATGCAGTTAATTATTAATAAACGCGGCCGCCAAAACAACTTAAGTTATATTGATGAACAGGCTTTGATTAGCTTTGAGGCGCCACTCGCCAACCTGCTGACAGACTTTTATGATCAACTAAAATCGGTTACCAGCGGTTATGGGTCATTTAATTACGAACTCGATAATTATCGGGCGGAAGATTTAGTCCGGGTTGATTTTTATGTGGCTGGTGAGATTATTGATGCACTCAGTGTCATGGCGCACCGCACCGAGTCGCAACGACTCGGTCGCGAGATTGTCGATAAGTTAAAGGACGTAATTCCGCGCCAAAACTTTCAGGTCTCTTTGCAAGCGGCCATCGGTGGCAAATTTATTGCTCGGGCTGATTTGTCGGCCTATCGTAAAGATGTAACAACTGGCTTGTATGGTGGCGATGTCTCACGCAAGAAGAAGGTCCTGGCTAAACAAGCCAAGGGTAAGAAGCGCATGAAGCGTTTTGGTAAAGTCGATATTCCGTCTGAGGCTTTTACGGTTATGCTGAAGCGCGACTAGTGCCTGGCGCCGCCCGAAAATCTGATATATAGCGAGCGCGCGCGTCGGTTGCTATCGGTTGATGTTTGCGTAGATACCATTCGGCTGGTTCGACTTTTTCGGGTGGTTGTTTGGACGAGACGATATCCATACCGGCTCGGCCCGATCGAGATGACGGCAGTACTATTGGCGTTTTGTCGGCCAGGTCGGGTAGGCTATCAAAAGCAAAATTATCGAGTGGCAGGTCAACAATGACAGCTGAATTTTTAGCGATTAAGTTTGCCTTGGCGGTGGCTCGTGCCCGGCGACCTTCTGTGATGCGACGTATCAGCACGACAACGATCGATAGGTTAAACAGAACGATAATCGGTAGCGCGACCAGTAGACTGGTCGCAATATCATAACTAAACGGCACGATAAGGCTAATGATGAGGCTACCGATAACAACCCATTTTTCATAACTAAAAAGTTTTTGTGGTTTTAAGGGTTTGATAATATCAATAAAACTAACCAGCAGAGGCAACTGAAATACTAAAATAAACGTTACGATTATATTAATCACAAAGTTTAGATAGCTGTCGGCGGATATTAAGGCCGTGACGCCACCGATTTGATAGCCACCAAAGAAACGTAGGGTACCAGGTAGGATGCAGGTAAAGGCGAATACGGCTCCTGAAATAGCCAGAAGCGAGGACATAAGCGCCGTCGTGTAGACTCTTTTTTTGGTTATGGCTTTTGGGAAAGCTGGTTGAGCAAACATAATAAGGCTATAGACTAGAACGGGCATGGCAATCGCCAGGCCACCCATTAGGCAAACCCTGATGATAAACGTGAAGCTGCCAGCGGGCGTGTTGTAATAAAGTGGAAAACCAAGTGGTGACCGCAGCAGCTCAATCACTGGTTCATAAAAAATATAAACCAAGCTACTGGCCAAGGCTAAGGCGATAGCCGAGACGAAAACGCGTATTTTTAGTTCGCGAATGTGGTCAGATAGCTTTGTGGCTGGCTGAGTTTTTGCAATCGGTCGCTTCACCTAAGGGCTACCTCTTTATTTTTTAGTAGTTTTGTCTTCGGGTGTGTCGCGGAAACCCTTTTTGATCTCTTTGGCCGACTGACCGATGCCACGGGCAAGTTCTGGTAGTTTTTTGCCACCTGTAAATAGTATGACAATAGCTAATACGATTAATAAAACAATCTCGATTTTCCCAAGTACCATAACAAACACTCCCTTATTTATGTGTCTCTTTAAATATAAGCAAAATAAGCTGATTATACAAGTCCGATGACATTAGCCGTCACATCTATAATCACCCTTTGTCAATCAGATTGATTTATCGCACATTTTAGCTTATGATTAAATGAAGTCTTAGGAGTTGCACGGGTAGTTGCATGGTAAGCAAGAGTTTAGTCCAGAAAATTGGCGATCAAGAGATGGACCGTAAGGCTTTTCTGAAGTACAGCGGCCTTTTATTAGCTAGTCTAGTTGGTCTACGTGGCATAATTAATCTTCTAACCGTGAGCGATCCACCCAAGCCAGTCATCGATAACAAACAAACCACTAGGGGTTTTGGTAGCGGAAAGTACGGAGCTTAAGCTATGGCGTTACAACGACTTCCTCTAGTCAATGGCGCTCCGGTTAGGCCGTCCACTTTAACGGGCTCTGTTGGTAGTATTCAGACCTCTCTAGTCGATTCAACCGTGCCACTTTATCTAATTGCCGTGGCTATCACACTTGGTTTTTGGGGTGGTGACATATTTGATCGTCATTTCGGCGCTAGGTATAAAAATACTAGCAAGCGTCGTAGTACGCGTTAAGACCGAGTGGCTAATTTATATAGGGAATCGATAATTTGTTGGTGAACTTTTTCGTGCTCAAGATTACCATCGACCTCTATAACAAGATTCATTGATCTGTATTTCTCTATGACTGGCTTAGTTTTTTGTTGGAACTCGTCGAGTCTAGTTGCTAATAGTTCTTCTGTATCATCACTTCGTTCGCCACGGTCGCTAATTAAGTGGGCCATGCCCCACCTTTCTCTTACGGTATTTTCATCAAGATTGATGTATATTACAGCCTTAATCTCATGACCCGATTGTTGGGTAGCCGCAATTACGCCGACTTCTTCACCCCGCCATCGCCCAACGGAGCTTAAGATAAGTGGTTGTTTTTTAAAATCATCATGAGCGAGATAGGGGAGTACGATATTAGTGTAGTCCGCGCTTGGCACCAGTTTGCCTTCGTGCATTAGTCGCTTAACCCTATCGGGAATAATACTACTGCGAAGAATTTCACCACCCCCAAGTAAAACACCATTAAGTTTATTGGCTAGGATTCTACCCTGGGTATCTTTACCAGCAAATGGCCTACCAAAGATGTTTATGGAACCATTTCCAAGCCATTTTTTTATGGCAGCTATTTTGTTTGATTCTTGCATTAATTAATTATACCAAAACCCAGAAGAAGTCGATTGTCTACCGTTACTTATTTGGCACTCATTGACTTTGAGTGCTAGGTCTCGCTATAATGTACATATCATGACGGAGCGTCAGATTCAGATACTAGCCGCAATTATCGAGCAACACGCCGAGATTGCTGCACCGATTGGTAGTGTTATGCTGGCCAAGCTTTTTGGGGTATCAAGCGCGACGATTCGTAGTGAAATGGTTCGCCTGGAAGAGATGGGTTTTATTACCCAGCCGCACACTAGTGCTGGTCGCATCCCAACAGACGCTGGCTACCGTTTTTATGTTAATACTTTGAATGAGGCAGCGCTTAATAATCATCAACCAGTGCTAATGGATCGCAGTGCGAGAGCGATCGAAACGCGAGTTAATAACCAGTCAAATCGGGCCGATCGTGCCATTCGGAGCGCGGTTGATAGTCTTGTCGAGTTGACTCATAACTTGGGCCTGGCCACGATTGGTGATGAACTTTATTTAAGTGGAATTGGAAATTTATTTTCACAACCTGAATTTGCTGAAGGCGGTCACGCTCAGGCAGTCGCTCGATTACTTGATAATCTTGAGCCATGGTTGCGCGAGGCAGCGCCAAACCAACCATTAAATGTTTTTATTGGTAGTGAAAATCCAATCGGTAAGGGTAGTGGTGCCAGTTTGATAATCAGCCGTTTCCGCTCGCCGTACAGCGACAATAGCTATATCGGTGTATTGGGATCGACACGGCAAAGTTATGCTCGGGTAATGCGCCTCGTGCGCCACACCGGAGCAATGTTAGAGGAAATACTTTAGGGGAAATATATGGCAGAGAAGGCAAAAAAGACTAAAAAAGAACTTGAATTAGAATCAAAACTCAATGAGCTAACTCAAGATTTGCAGCGCACGCGGGCTGACTTTGAAAATTTTCGTAAACGCGTCGAGATTGATAAATCGGCCGCTCGTGACGCCGGCCGCTCTGGTGCCATCTTAAAACTGTTACCGGTTATCGATAATATCGAACGTGCCATCGTCTATGTGCCAGCCGACCTGCAGGACAATAGTTGGGTTCAGGGTGTGGCTGGACTGGTCAAAAACCTTGAAAAGTCACTGGAGTCACTTGAGGTCAAACGCATCAACGCAAAACCTGGCGATGCTTTTAATCCTGATTTACATGATGCTATTCAGTTTGATGACGAGGCCGAGGGTGAGCACGAGGTTATCGCCGAGGAATTACAGGCGGGCTATACACTTGCTGGCCGACCAATCCGTCATGCGATGGTAAAAGTCACACGCAAGTAACGCCAAATAGCGACTTGTGGCTAAATTAACCCAGTGGTGTCGTATAATAATTGCAGAATTGTTACACTTTCCAATCATAAAGTTAGATTAAAAATACAGGTATCAAGTTACCGAGGATAAGGCATGACAGCAGAATCATTAATCCTAGTAGTTAACCCGGGTAGTTCAAGCCGCAAATATGCCTTGTATGCCGATGGCCACAAACGCGCCAGTATTAATTTTGAATTTGTCGACAACAAAATCGTCTCGGTGGTCGATCACGACGGCAAAAAGTACACCAAAACTCATCAGGACGCCAATCTTGACGACGTATCGAGCTATATTTTGCCGCTCTTTCGTGAATATGACGTCATTGCTAATACCGAGCAGTTAAGGGGCGTGGGTGTGCGTGTAGTGGCGCCCAGCAGCCATTTTATTCAAGATGAGTTGGTGACAGACGGAATTATTGCGGAACTTGAAGCCGTCCAGCCAAAAGCACCGCTACACGTTACGTCGGTGCTTACCGAAATCAAGCATTTACAGGAATATTTTAGCGGCACGCCTGTTATTGCCATTTCTGATAGCGCCTTTCATGCCACCAAGCCTGATTGGGCCCGATATTATGGTTTTGACATTGATTTAGCTAAAAAAACCGACATTTTACGCTATGGTTACCATGGTGTGTCGGCTGGTTCAATCGTCAGGATTATGTCCGAGCGTCAAATCCTATCGCCAAAAACAATTATCTGTCATCTTGGCAGTGGCAGCAGTGTCACAGCGGTTGCAGGTGGTAAAAGTGTTGACAATAGCATGGGCTATACGCCGTTAGAAGGTGTCGTGATGGCGACGCGTACTGGTGATATTGACGTTTCGGCCGCTCTTGCGATCAAGCGAGAGCTTAATTTATCGGACGAAGAGCTCGAAGAGTATCTTAATAAAAAAAGTGGCTTATCTGGTGTCAGCGGCAGCTCAAACGATATTCGCCAACTGCTTGCAAGTGAAGATAAGGGTGATCAGCGCGCTAAATTGGCGCTAGATTTGTTTGTTTATCGTATTAGGCAGACGATTGCACAGATGGCAGCCAGTCTAGGTGGCGTTGATAGTATTGTCTTTACGGCCACAGTCGGTGAGCGCTCAGCGATTATCCGTAGCCGCATTTTAAATGGCTTAAGCTTTCTGGGCTTTAACTACGATCAACGGTTAAACGAAAATACCTATGAGCCGACCGAGCCAGTCAACTTGGCGATAGGTGGCAGCAAGCCAGTCTGGGTTATTTCGACCGATGAGGCCGCTGAAATTGCTCATCGAGCTGGCGAATATATTAAATCGCTTAAATAATCTGACAATTATAAAATGTAAATTAGCACTCTTGACATTAGAGTGCTAATTTATTTATAATCTTAGATATTGGCAATCTATCTAGTAGAGTGCTAAAATTAATAAAGGCTAGTAGAAATTATTAGACGAATAGGAGAAGCGATAAATGGGTAAAATTATTGGAATCGACCTCGGTACAACCAACAGCGCCGTTGCATATATGGTAGCCGGCAAGCCAGAGGTTATTGCTAATGCCGAAGGTAACCGAACGACACCAAGCGTGGTGGCGATTAACAAAAAAGGCGAGCGTTTGGTTGGCCAAGTGGCGCAACGACAGCGGGTGACCAACGCTAATAACACGATTTATGGTGTTAAGCGTCTAATCGGTCGTAGCTTTAGTGACAAAGAAGTCCAGACCGATCACGACATTATGCCATATGAGATCGTTAAAAAAGGCGACGGCGTGGCTGTTAAAATGGGTGACACCGACTACTCTCCAGAGGAAGTTTCAGCCATGATTCTATCCAAACTAAAGGCTGATGCTGAAGCATTTTTGGGTGAAAAAGTTACTGAAGCTGTTATTACGGTGCCAGCTTACTTTAACGACTCCCAGCGCCAAGCTACCAAAGACGCTGGTAAGATTGCGGGCCTTGAGGTTAAGCGCATTATTAACGAGCCAACCGCAGCCGCTCTAGCCTATGGTCTGGACAGCAAAAAAGACGAAAAAATTGTTGTCTTTGACCTTGGTGGTGGTACTTTTGACGTTTCCGTACTAGAACTTGGTGATGGTGTTTTTGAAGTCAAGTCGACCAACGGCGATACTCACCTAGGTGGTGAAGACTTTGATAACCGCATTGTGAACCACTTCCTCGACGTCTTTAAGGACAACGAAGGCATAGACTTGCGTAGCGACAAAGCCGCCATGCAACGCCTCAAGGATGAAGCGGAAAAGGCTAAAAAAGAGCTTTCCTCAACTAACGAGACTGAAATTAACCTGCCATTTTTGACCGCTGATGCCGATGGTCCAAAACACTTTGAATACAAACTAACCCGTTCAAAGCTTGAAGAACTAGTTAAAGACCTAATTGACCGCCTAGCTGGCCCAGTCGAAAAGGCCCTGAAGGACGCAGGTTTGAAGGCAAACGAAATCGACGAGGTTGTTCTAGTCGGTGGTATGACTCGTATGCCAATTGTGGTTGAAAAGGTTAAATCTATTTTCGGTAAAGATCCGTTGAAGGGTGTTAACCCTGACGAAGTCGTGGCAATTGGTGCTGCAATTCAAGGTGGTGTGCTGCAGGGTGATGTCAAAGACGTATTATTGCTTGACGTCACGCCACTGTCGCTTGGTATCGAAACAATGGGTGGCGTGGCTACAAAACTGATTGAACGCAACACGACTGTTCCGACCTCCAAGTCTGAAACGTTTAGTACAGCCGCTGATAATCAGCCCCAGGTTGAAATTCACGTTACCCAAGGTGAGCGCGAGCTAGCCGCCGACAATAAATCGCTTGGTCGCTTTACGCTTGATGGTATTGCGCCGGCGCCACGTGGTGTGCCTCAAATCGAAGTTACCTTTAATATTGACGCCAACGGTATCTTAAACGTTACGGCGCGTGACAAGGGTACAGGCAAAGAGCAGAGTATTACAATCTCCAATAGTGGCAATCTGTCAAAGGAGGATATTGAAAAAGCCGCCAAAGACGCTGAAACTCATGCCGAAGAGGACAAGAAGAAGCGCGAAGCTATCGATGCTCGCAATGGTCTTGAGAGTGCCATCTATCAGGCTGAAAAAATGCCCGACGAGTACAAGGACAAAATTAGCGATGACGACAAAAAAGTCATTACCGACGCGGTCGAAGAAGCCAAAAAGCACAAAGATAGCGATGATAAGGCCGAGCTTGAGTCAGCCCTGAAGGCTTTAAACGACGCCATCATGCCAATCGGCGCTAAAATGTACGAATCGGCCTCTAAAGAAGAGCCTGCCACCTCTGATGAAAAGAAGAGTGACGAGCCAGTTGAAGGCGAAGTCGTTGACGATAAAAAGTAGTGATTTTTAGCACATTTTCAAAGGGGTCGCGTGTCAAAACGCGGCTCCTTTTCTTTTCAGTCGGTCCTAAACGCGGTATAATTGTAAGTGCAATATAACCAAAGGAGGAGGAACATTATGGGAATCATCGGTTGGATAATATTAGGCGGAATCGCCGGCTGGATTGCATCAATCATTGCCGGAAACAATGCACAGCAAGGTTTGCTCGGCAATATTGTCGTCGGCGTTATCGGGGGGCTACTGGGCGGATTTGTACTGGGTCTGTTCGGTGTGGATGGCGTCACAGGATTCAATCTTTGGAGCCTCTTTGTCGCCCTTATTGGCGCAGTCATC
>JAJZQE010000074.1 GCA_021847685.1 bacterium
GCAGGTTCTTGTTCTAAGTTCATATTTTTTGTTTTTCCTTGATTACTATTCTAGTTATAGCATAAGCTCAATAAAAAAGCAAGACCACAGTATTGCTGTGACCTTGCTATATTCCAATTGCTATATGCTATATTCTAACTCTGTGGTTTTTGATCAAGCATGCCAAGGTGGTACTTAACACGCTCCACAACGTCACCAATAACAACCTGGGATTTAACGAGGTAATCATCGACGCCCAGCGCCTCGGCGCGCTCTTTGTCCTTTGGCTGACTAAGGGCGGTTAACATAATAATCCGAATTTCTGCGGTTTCAGGCGTGTTACGCAAGATATCCAACACGTCAAAGCCGCTAATCTTTGGCATCATCGCATCCAGCAAGATCAAATCAGGTTTAAAATCAATTGTAGCCGATAAGGCTTCTTCGCCGTTATTTACTTCGCGAACTTCAAAGCCTTCAAGCTCCATTCTAGATTTGTAAACCGATGAAAGCGCGACGTCATCTTCGACAAGAAGGAGTTTTTTCTTTGTTTCCATATTATCCATATATTACTACAACTTTGGCTAAAAGCACAAGCATTACAGCCCGAGCGCCTTTTTGGCGGCAATCATTTGTGGATCAACGCCGTCGTTAATATTTTGCTGCGTAATCGTGGCAGTTACATCTGGGGTGATGCCCTCTTTTGTGATATTTTTACCGTTTGGCGTATACCATCGAGCAATTGTCACCTTTAGTTCGGCGCCATTGGGCAGGCCGATAAGCTTTTGCACGCTACCTTTACCGAAGGTCTTTTCGCCTACAAGTTTAGCAACCTTGTAATCTTGCAATGCGCCCGAGACAATCTCGCTAGCGCTCGCGGTTGCGCCATCAACCAAGACAACGGTCGGCAAGCCGGCAAGGATTGGGTTGCTGCCCGACTTTAGTTGACTGACAACCGCACCGTTCGTCTTTTCGGTCACGATAACCTTGTTGTCTAGCCACAGACCAGCCACGTCCTGTGCGGCGTCAACATAGCCACCACCGTCACCACGTAGGTCCAAGATGACACCTTTAACGCCCTGCGTCTTGAAATCTTGTGCCGCTGCCCGTGCAAGACTGGCGGTTTCGCTATCAAAGCGGCTAATCGTTAAGATGCCGATGCCGCCGACCACCGACGAATCAACGCTTGGGTTGGTAATAGTATCGCGGGTAATTGTAAAGTTCTTAACGTCCGCACCGCGCAAAACCGTTACTTTAACAGTTGTGCCAACATCGCCTCTGATTTTAGATACGGCCTTTTCAACCGTCCAGCCAGTTGCCGACTGGTCGTTGACAGCCGTAATAATATCACCGGCCATCAATCCGGCTTTTTCGGCTGGATTACCCTTAAGGACGCGAATAATGTAAACCTGGTTGTTACGAATGCCAATCTCGGCACCGATACCACCACCAATATTACCAGTCAAATCGTTCGAGAATGCGTTGGCCTCGCTTGAGTTCATGTAAAGCGTATAAGCGTCACCAGCGGCCGCCACCAACCCTTTGTTGGCGCCTTCGATTAGCGCTTTATCGCTTAGGCTGCCGTCGTAGTTAGCTTTTAGGGCGCGATAAGTCGCCTCGACCGAACTTAGATCGACATTTCCGGCATAAATCTTTTGGCCAAAGACTGGCCCAATGACACTCATAATTCGGTTGCTGTTCATACCACCGAAAAAGCCGATTACGGCTGTGGCAGCTAATATCAAAAACCAGGCGTTTGATGATAACGTTTTGGCGCGTTTAGTTTTGGGTGCTTCATTTGAAACGTGCGGCTGGACATGAGCTTTAATTGGCTTATCGGTCATTATTCTCCCCTATGAGACAGTTTGTACTTTATATAAGTATAGCGCACTCTGGTGTCTGTGCGCTATAGAACTTATGGTTTTAATTATACTTACTATGCTGACGGAAACCTGAGGAAAATAACACCTGTTGTCTTGATGTCCATCGTGCTGTACTGACCAGTACCATAGAAGTTATATTGGCTAACATGGACCCAACCGTCACTACTTGGTGGCGTTTCGACAATCATGGCGTGGCCAATTGGCGCAAAACCGCTCGGAGGCAGGATAACGGCATCCCCAGGTTGAGGCGTATCAACTCGATAAGCACCACTGTAAGCAGGCGCACTTGACGGCCACTGGTAGGCATTACCACTACCACTAAAGCCGCCGACATACTTATTAAAACGATATTGAAGCGCCCAAGCGACATAGCTAACACATTCACGGTTATATAGATCCCATTGGTCAACTACTGAATCTTGTGGCTGGCAGTAGGTGTAACCGCCGCTACAGCCACCGGCACCGTTATTTGGCGATAAGTTTGCCCACTGAAAATTACCATAGACACCAGCGCTGGCACCACCACCGCGACTTAATAGACTTTGGTAATATGCCCTCTGGGCGGCAGCGGCATCGGCCATTTTTTGCTGGGTGCTACTGACTAGCTGTTGATAGGCAGATTCTTGGCCCTGTGTTTGCGATAATATACTCTGTTGCTCACCTTGTTGGGCGGCTAACTGAGCCTTTTGAGCGTTCTGCTGGTCAAGCACCTTTTGCGTGTCGGCCTTTTGCTGGTCAAGTTGGGCTTTTAAGGTCTTGATTTGCGCAATAGCCGATGTTAGTTGGTCACGTACCGAGTTGCGATACTCTTGTTTATCCAAAAAGTCGCTAATATTTTTGCTGCTAGCCACCAGCTCTAACGGCGTCACACTCGAATCGACGTACAAATTAGCGATGGTCGTACCGAGCGCATCCTGACTATCTTTAATCTTCTTTTCAGTGTCGGCAATTTGCGAAGTTAGTTGGTTATACTTAACCTGGTTTAGATTGATTTGCGCTTGAACACCAGCAATTTGATTGTTTAATACGCCAAGTGCAGCTTGGAGTGTCTTAGCTTGTTGGTTTAGCTG
>JAJZQE010000005.1 GCA_021847685.1 bacterium
TGAAGGCAAGGACGTTATTGGTCTAGCCAACACTGGTACTGGTAAAACCGCGGCTTTCTTGCTGCCAATTATCGAACGCCAAACTGGTGTTAACCTGCGTCCAAGTGTGCTAATTATTGCGCCAACCCGCGAACTTGCTCAGCAAATTGATGAAGAGTTCCGTGCCTTTGCGCAGGGTCTTGACCTTTACTCAGCACTGATTGTCGGTGGTGTTAGCGTCGATCGTCAGATTCGTGATCTTAAGCGTCGTCCACACTTTATTATTGGTACGCCAGGTCGTTTGAAGGACTTGATGAACCGTCGTTTGATTCGACTTGATAGCGTAAATACGCTTGTTCTTGACGAAGCTGACCGCATGCTAGACATGGGCTTCTTGCCTGATATTCGCGCAATCGTCAACGAAATGCCAGTCGAGCGCCAGACACTATTCTTTAGCGCCACGATTACACCAGAGATTCAAATGTTAGTTAATACTTTCCTAAAGAATCCTGTAACTATATCGGTGCGAACCAGTGAAACCAACGAACATATTGAGCAAACTGTGATTGAGGCCCGTGATAAGAACCACAAAGTTGAGCTGTTAACTGAAATGCTTCGCGGCAAAGATTACGAAAAAGTCTTGGTCTTTGGTGAAACGAAATTCGGCGTTCAGCGCCTGAGTGATCACCTTGATAACAGCGGTATTCCATCTGTTGCGATTCATGGTAATAAAAACCAATCGCAGCGTCAGCGCGCCTTGAAGCAATTCAAAGACGAACGGGTTCGCGTGATGGTGGCAACTGACGTGGCTGCTCGTGGTCTTGATATTCCAAATGTCTCGCACGTGATTAACTTTGATACTCCACAAAACTACGAGGATTACATTCACCGAATCGGCCGTACTGGTCGTGCCGGTGCTAGTGGTAAAGCTCATACCTTTATCGACATTCAGCGCTAGCCAAATAGTCGATGTTTACTAATATAGCCTCATCACTGAGGCTATATTTTTGTTTTTGTAGGGTATAATAGAGAGATGACAGATATATCGCGTGATGATGTGCAGCATCTTGCACAGCTAAGTAGCTTAGCGCTTAGTGACCAGGAAGTTGATAATTTAAGAATTGATATTGGTAATATTCTAGGTTACATTAATCAGCTGAGCGAGCTTGACACTACTGGTGTCGAGCCGACTTACCAGGTAACCGATCTGGAAAACGTTTGGCGCGAAGATAAAATTGATGATTATGGCCTGGGTCGCGACGATTTATTAGCACTGGCGCCAGAGTCTAAAGACGGCCAAATTAAAGTACCAAAGGTTTTATAAATGACTAAAATTTCCGATTATATTTCAAAAAATGCCCGCCAGAACGTTTTAGAGGCCATAAAACGCGCCAATGACAAAAATGAGTACCACGCACTGCTTAGTTTTACCGAAGCGCGCGCTTTAGAACGGGCCGACGCGGTGGATCGTGGTGAGATCACTGGACGCCTGGCTGGTGTGCCGTTTGTGGTTAAAGATAATTTTTTTGCGTTTGGAGCGCCAACCACGGCGGCCAGCCGTATGCTTGAACATTTTCAGGCCCCTTTGCAAGCGACCGCGGTTGAAAAACTTGAGGCGGAAGGCGCGATTTGTATTGGTAAGGCTAACCTCGATGCCTTCGCGCACGGTGGAAGTACTGAAAACTCAGCCTTTGGTCCAACGCTCAATGCTTTTGATAAAACAAAAGTTGCCGGTGGTAGTAGCGGCGGTTCAGCAGTTGTAACGGCGCTAGATATTGTGCCGTTTGCACTTGGTAGCGACACTGGCGGTTCAATTCGCCAGCCAGCCAGCTTTAACGGCGTGGTTGGCGTCAAGCCAACTTACGGTACGGTTAGTCGCTACGGCGTGGTTGCTATGGCTAGCAGTACTGATACGATTGGTTGTTTTGCGACTGATGCCGCAGACGCTGAACTGATTATGGACATCATGGCGGGTAAAGATAATAAAGACATGACGACTTTGCCTGACTTCTTTAAGCCAACTAACGTCAAGCCTGGTCTTAAAATTGGTCTAATTAAAGAGACGACGACCGATGATGTCGATCCAGAGGTCAAACAGGCGACGCTTGATTATGTTGCGCGTCTGAAAGCAGCTGGTCATCAAGTCGACGAGGTGACGATGCCAATTTCGAAGTATGCGTTGGCGATATATTACATCGTCGTGCCGGCTGAAGTCAGTAGTAACCTGGCGCGCTATGACGGTATTCGTTATGGTCATCGGGCAGAGGGCGTCGCGACTTTGGCGGAGCTTTACGGTAAAAGCCGTGATGAAGGTTTTGTAGCCGAGAATAAGCGTCGCATTATGATTGGTAGTTACGTGCTGTCAAGTGGCTTCTTTGATGCCTATTATTTGCAGGCTCAGAAAGTTAGGACATTACTAATCAATGAGTTCAATAAATTATTTGAAGATTATGATGTACTACTTGGTCCAACCACGCCGACGCCGGCTTTTGGTCTGGGCGAAAATACAGCTGATCCAATTAAGATGTATTTAGCGGATATTATGACTGTACCAGCCTCACTGGCTGGATTACCAGCGATTAGCGTGCCAGTTGGTAAAAGCTCGAACGGACTACCAATCGGCGTGCAGCTGGTTGGACAACGCCGCAGTGATGCCGACTTACTAGCCTTAGCAAAATCAATGGAGAAAGCATAATGGACCAGTCGATTATTTTTATGTTCGCGGCGATTATTATCGTTGGAGCAATGTTATTTGGGATTATTGGACTAACAAAACAAGGTAAAAAATACCTGAATGTTGAACATTACCGCGTTAAATGGCTTGATATTGAACGACGTCTAAAAAGCGACGAGCCAAGTAGTTTTAAATTGTGCGTGATGGATGCGGATAACCTGCTAGATAGGGCATTAAAAGAGCGTGGTTTTAAGGGTCAGACTATGGGTGAGCGACTAAAAAGTGCGGCTAATAGTTTATCAAATCGCAATGCTGTCTGGACGGCTCACAAACTGCGCAATCAAATCGCGCATGAAGATGTACGTGTTAGCTATGATGAATCACGGATGGCCCTGAGCGGTTTCAAGCAAGCACTCAAAGATTTAGGAGCAATTTAATGGTTACAAAAGAAATGCTCGAAAAATACGACATGACAATTGGTATCGAGTGCCATGTTCAGTTAGCTACAGCCACTAAACTTTTTAGCGGTGCTGATAATGATGCTCGCGACCAGGCGCCAAATACAGTTGTTAACCCGATTGACTTTGGACTTCCGGGAATGCTACCGGTTTTAAACCGCGAAGCTATAAATTTGGCTATTAAAGCCGGAAAAGCGCTTGGTAGTGAAATCGCCAAGGTTAGTCGATTTGATCGCAAACACTATTTTTACCCAGATTTACCAAAAGGCTACCAGACAACCCAGATGTATCAGCCAATTATTATCGGTGGTTTAGTCGAGGCGCCTCTGGAGGATGGTAGTGTTGTCAAGGTCCGTTTACATCATGCTCATCTGGAAGAAGATGCTGGCAAGCTGACGCATAATTCCAGCTACAGCTTGGTTGATTTAAACCGCGTCGGTACGCCACTAATCGAGATTGTGTCCGAACCTGATATGCACAGCCCGGCCGAAGCCAAAGCTTATGTGACCGAACTTTACCGATTGATGACTTATGCTGGCGTCACCCACGGTGATTTGTATCATGGCAATATGCGTTTTGACGTTAATATTTCGATTGCATTAAAGGGCGCCACAGAACTTGGTACGCGGGCGGAAGTTAAAAACCTAAACTCATTTAGAAGCGTCGAGCGGGCGGCTGATTATGAATTTAGGCGTCAGGTTGAACGGCTAGAAAGCGGCGAACGGATTATCCAGGAAACACGTGGCTGGGACGAAGCTAAACAAAAGACGACCAGTCAGCGCAGTAAAGAAGATGCGCAAGATTATCGCTACATGCCTGATGCCGATATTCCACCGATCGTTCTTAGTGATGATGAAATTGAGCGGATTCAGGCCACACTACCAGCTTTGCCGTCGTTTTATCGAACTGCTTGGCGACCACTTGGACTTGATAGTACAGTTGTTAACGCCCTTCTGGCTTCAAAAAAGTTGGCGGAAGGTATTCAGGCGCTTTATAGAAAAGGTGGCGAAAGTGCCGCTAGGCGCAATGCCCAGTGGTTTATTAGCACGCTAGGGTCAGATATTAATGATTCAGCGATTGAAGCGCTCCACGCCTCACCGGAGCGGTTTATAAAACTAGCTGCTATGGTTGACGATAATCAATTATCAAGCACGGCTGCAAAGTCGGTTTTTGCTGAACTTCTGGTTAGCGATAAAGACTCTATGCAAATTGCCCAGGAGTTGAATTTATTGCAGGTTAGCGATGAAGGTTCAATCTCGGGTATTGTTGATGAAGTTTTGGCCGACCCGGCATCAGCTAAGGCGGTTGAAGATTTGCGCGGCGGTAACGATAAGGTTATTGGCTTTTTAGTCGGACAGGTTATGAAGAAATCGCAAGGTAAGGCTAATCCGGCTTTGGCTCAGGATTTAATTCGCAAAAAAGTGCTTTAGACAAGCTTATCCTGAAGCGTTTATTGATTAAAATTTTAAAAAATATCCGACAAGATGCTTAAGCCAAGATTGTTTGATGGTGAAATTAGTGGTATAGTAGTAAAAGACAAACAAATAAAAAAGGAAAATTCTAATGAGCACCGCAGCTGAAGTACTGGTCATTATTTTATCGATTTTTCTGGCGTTCTTTTTGGCACTGGGAATTGCTTTAGCGATTTACCTGATTAAATTGACGCGTGATATCCGCGATGTAACCAGGGCAGCAGGTCGCACCGTTGGTCACCTGGAGGCGGCCGTAAGTGGTATATCAAAAATGGCGCAACCGCTGTTTTTACTAGAACTAGTCACCAAATTCATGAAGAGATTTAAAAATTCTAAAAGGAGGAAATAGTATATGTCAAAAGGACGATTTGCAGCTGGAACAATTATTGGTGCCCTTATTGGTCTTGCCGCTGGTATCCTGACCGCTCCAAAAAGTGGTAAAGAAACTCGAGCTGACCTTAAAATGAAGGCGGAAGACATGAAGAATAAAGCTACCGACGCAGTCGATGATTTTAAAGATACGGCAACTAAAAAAGCCGAAGATGTAAAGAATAAAGCTACTGATGTCGTAGAAGACGTTAGGGATAACGCGCTTGATCTTAAAGAACGAGCCGAAAAAGCCGCTGCTGGTGCAAAAGAAGGCTTTTACTCAAAAAAATAACTTGAATAAGTATAAGAGAGATGACACACTGGTAAATATCAGTGTGTCATTTTTATAAGGTAGAATTATGAATAAGTTAATTTCAAAGGTCAAAATAGATAACGAAAACGGCGCCCGAAAAGCGGTTATTGAAGATTTGTTTTATGATTTTAATCGTAGCCGAGTTCAAGTTTACAAAATGAACTTTATTCGTGGACTTTTTTTCGGATTTGGTAGTGTGATTGGCGGCACGTTAGTTGTCGGTACGATTGTCTGGCTACTTAGCCTGTTTGTCGACTTACCGGGTGGCGTTGGTAGCTTTGTCCAATATGTAGTTGATGTTGTAAAACACCGATAACCAAAACCACGTGCATTTTACTACAGACAAAACCGCCTATCATTTACTATACTAGTAGATAGTTATGGGGGTTAATTTGAAGACATCTGATTATGTCCACTTGCATAATCATACTCACCACAGTTTATTGGATGGTCTAACAAAGATACCTGATCTTGTTAACCTTGTTAAAGACATGGGTATGGATGCCGTAGCGATTACTGATCACGGTACAATGTCTGGTGTTGTTGAGTTTTATAAAGCTGCTCGCGACAAGGGTATTAAACCGCTGCTTGGTATTGAGGCTTATGTTGCTACCAGATCGCTTCACGATCGTGATCCCCAAAAAGATAAAGCTCGTTATCACTTGACGATTTTAGCGATGAATAATCAGGGCTATCAAAATCTAATGCGACTGAGTTCGATTGCTAATCTTGAAGGTGTCTATTATAAGCCAAGGATTGATCACGAGATTCTCGAGAAATACAACGAAGGACTAATTATAATGTCGGGTTGTGCTGGTGGCGAAATTGGCGAGAATTTGAGCATGGATAACGTCGAAGAGGCCAAGAAGGTTGCCTTATGGTATAAATCGGTTTTTGGTGATCGCTATTATCTTGAAATGCAAGACCACGGTCATCCAAAGCATCGCAGCAAGTGGGATGTCCAAGAGAAAATAAATGGCTATTTGATGGAGATGTCGAAAGAACTCGACATTCCGCTGGTTGTGACGTGTGACGGTCACTATTTGACACACGAAGATCAAGAGGCGCATGAAATTTTGCTCTGCGTTGGTACGGGTGCGTACTTAAGTGATGAAAAGCGCATGAGTTTGAAGGATATCGAGCTGCATTTGACTAATCCGAAGGAGATTATCGAGCGTTGGTCCGATACTTGCCCCGAGGCAATCTTGAATACGCGTAAAGTTGCTGACAGGTGTGATGTCGAACTGTCGCTTGGTGGTATTTTAATTCCGACCTTCCCAACGCCGGAGGGCGAGAACGAAAAGAGCTACTTGGATAAGTTAGTCTTTCGAGGCTTGGCGTGGCGCTACGGTGACCTAGAGCAGCCACAGACGGTAGATCTTACGGTTGAGGAAGCGAGAACGCATATACCCGAAGAAGTTTTGGAACGAGCTGACTATGAGTTGGGCGTAATTGACCGCATGGGCTTTAGTGGCTATTTCTTGATTGTCCAGGACTTTATTAACTGGGGCAAGAATCAAGGGATTATCTTTGGTCCTGGTCGCGGTAGTGCGGCCGGGTCGATTATTTCGTATTCGTTGCGCATTACCGAGCTTGATCCGCTGGATTATGACTTGCTGTTTGAGCGCTTTTTAAACCCCGATCGTATTAGTATGCCCGATGTTGATATTGATATTCAAGATACTCGTCGTGATGAAGTGATTGCTTATTGTACCGATAAATACGGCGTTGATCGGGTGGCGAATATTGCGACCTTTGGCAAAATGGCGGCGCGAGCAGCTGTCCGCGACGTCGCGCGGGTTTTGCAAGTACCATACGCCGAGGCCGACCGTCTTTCCAAGATGATTCCGCCGCCGGTTCAGGGTCGACACATTCCATTAAAAGTTAGTATTGTCCAGGATGCTGATTTAAAGCACGAATACGAGACTAACCCGACGGCTAAGACGGTTTTTGATTTTGCGGTGCGCTTGGAAGGAACGATTCGCTCACACGGTGTTCATGCTGCTGGCGTGGTGATTGCGCCAGATGATGTCGTCAAGTTTGTGCCGCTTGAAATGGCTCAAAAAGGTGTTATTTCGACTCAATATCCGTTTGGCCAGGTTGAAGAACTTGGGCTACTTAAAATGGACTTTTTGGGGCTATCTAACCTTACGACAATTAATAATGCTCTTCGAATCATTAAAAAAGTTTATAAAGTTGATCTTGATATTGGTACCTTGCCGCTTGATGACAAGTTGGCTTACGAGTTATTCCAAAGAGGTGATACAACTGGTGTTTTCCAGCTTGAGTCGGCCGGAATGAAGCGATATTTACGTGAGCTTAAACCGTCGGTCTTTGAGGATATTATTGCGATGGTAGCACTGTATCGCCCCGGCCCAATGCAGTTTATTGACAGCTTTATTAAGCGAAAGCATGGCGAAGAAGAGATTACATATCTGCATCCAAAATTCGAGAATGCCCTGAAAGAGACTTATGGAATTTTGGTTTACCAAGAGCAGTTCATGCAGATTTCAAAGGATTTTGCCGGTTTTACCGGTGGTCAGGCTGACACCTTGCGTAAGGCGGTTGGTAAAAAGAATATTGATCTTATGCGTAAGGTTAAAATTGATTTTGTCGAGGGGGCTGTTAAGCATAGCGGGGCTGATCCAAAGTTGGCCGAGAAATTTTGGGGTCAGCTGGAAGAGTTTGCTAACTATTGTTTTAACAAATCTCACGCCGCTTGTTATGGCCTAATCTCGTACTGGACGGCCTATTTGAAGGCAAATTATCCCGACGCGTTTATGGCGGCTTTGATGACAAGTGACCACGGCGATATTGACCGCTTGGCAATTGAAATTAATGAGTGTAAGCACATGGGTATTACGGTTTTGGCGCCTGATGTTAACGAAAGTTTCGTCGAATTTGCGGTCGTGCCCGGCAAGAAACAGATTCGGTTTGGGATGACGGCCGTAAAAGGCGTTGGTCGTGGCGCCGTAGAGGAAGTTTTACGCGCAAGGGCTGACGGCAAATTTACCAGTGTCGAAGATTTTGCCAGGCGAGTTAGAGCCACGAGCTTTAACCGTAAAGCTTGGGAGTCATTAATTAAATCTGGTGGTTTTGATGCTATGGGCGAAAGATCAGACTTGTTATTTAACCTCGAAGCCTTGCAGGCTTTTGCTAGTAAACTGCAAAAGGAAGCTTTAAGTGGCCAAACAGATTTATTTGCTGGACTTGATGGCTTGTCGCGAATTCAACCCTCACTTGCCTTGCAGACTGCTCCAGTTAAATTTACCGATCGTGAGCGTCTAGCTTGGGAGCGCGAGTTGATGGGGCTTTACGTCAGTGCTCATCCACTTGATAATTACGATGCATATTTTGAAGAGCAGACAATTTCACTCTCGCAAGTTAAGCCAGAAGTTGATGGTAAAAAGGCGACTATTGGCGGCTTAATCACAAGTGTACGTACGATTGTGACGAAAAGTGGTAGCAAGATGGCGTTTGTGGCGATTGAAGATAAAACTGGCGAAAGTGAAGTTATTGTCTTTCCGAATTTATATGAACAGATTGGCGCCAAGCTAATTCAGGACGCCGTAATTCGCGCCACAGGTAAGTTGAGCGCCCGTGATCGCGACGGTAACCTTGGGACTGAGGCTAAAATGATTGCCGACGAAATTCAATTCTTGACCGATAAAGAACTTGACGATTATGAGTCAACTGGCAGCAAAATGCAGGCGCCCAAGATGAGCAACAAAGTCAAAGTTGAGCGGGTTAATAATCTTAAAAACACTGGGCACAAAAATATGGCCACTTCTACACAACCAGCTGCAAAGCTCGGTGATAGTCCGATTCGGACGATTATTGACGAAGTGCCGATTATTAAAAAGTTGTATGTGCATATCAAAAATCCCGATGACCACGACATGCTGTTAGCATTAAAACAGGCCAGTAGCCAATTTATTGGCACAAGTGACATTGTTTTAGTGCTAGGGGATGACAAGAAGTCGGCCATCAAATTACCGTTTAGGATTGAGCCGAGCGATGCTTTTATTGGTACACTGGTTAAAATTTTAGGCGAGGACGCCGTTGTCTTGAAGTAAAGAGAAACTATTATGACGATAAAAGAAGTTAATGCCGATTATGATAACGTTCGCCACCACATTGATAAAGCCGGGCAGTTGACAGATCAAAATACCGAAGCTGCCTTTTATGAAGCTATGCAAGATTCTAGCGGTTTAATGTCAATCGAACTGGTCGAGGATTATCTGAGGGTTGTACGAGACGCGCATCAGGCAGAATTACTTCAGCAAAAAAATCGAAGCGCGCCAAAACGATTTACGGTTATCCACGAAGAAATGCTGCGCGCCCCAATTGATTCGACCAGTTCAACACCAGAATTATTAGGCTATGTGGCGAGCCTAGGAACATACATTCGGAGTCCGAATAATTAGGGATTGATTGCAAGTTGGTACAGGGCAATGCCGGCGGCAACGCTGACGTTAAATGATTCTTTTTGGCCCCGCATAGGTATCTCGATTAAATAATCACAAATATCTCGCAAATCGTTGGTAATGCCTTTGACTTCTTCGCCAAGAACAAGCGCTAATTTAGATGGTGCTTTAAAAGCTGGCAGCATACTTGATCGGTCGTCTTGCTCTAGTCCGACAATGCTGTAACCCTGTTTTTTGAGTTCGGCAAAATCAGGCGTTGCTTGATATTCGAATGGAACCATTGTTTCGGCGCCAAGGGCGGATTTGTGAATTTGGTCAGTTAGTCTGTTATAAATATGCGGCAATCGATCGTCATCTGGCAATTTTGGATACGGCGAGTAACCGCTTAAGATGATTTTAGAGACGCCAAAACCTTCACAGCTTCGAAAAATCGCTCCGACATTATGAGTCGAGCGGATATTGTGAATTATAACGATAATCTCGGGCACCGCTTCATTATATAGCAAACCTAAATTATTGTTAGTTTGTCTGCCACTATAAAAAGCACAAGCAATTTGCTATAGTCATAGGTAATGGACGAAGATAGAATACAGCAGAATCGTCGTGAGCAAGACGAAAAGTCGACCCAAGAGCGGGCGGCTATTCTGGGAGTTCAGTATTTTGATGCCCGTGGCGTCGAACAGTCTTTGCCACTCGTTGAAGGTACGGTTGATGTTGAGACGATGCATCGTAGCCGAATCGTGCCGCTGACAGCCGGAAACGAGGCTGAGGCTTGGCGATTTGGTATCACAACTCAAACGCCGCAATCTTTGATTCGCGACCTTACCAAAGAATATAATGATCAGGGTAAGTCGATTCAGCTCTTTTTGATTAGTAATAGCAGCTATCGTATTTTTATGGATCGCTATGACCCGCCAACTACGGCCATATATGACGACATTAAAATTGCCAAGGAAGGCGATAGCGACACCATGTCGCAGGTCAGCCAGACGCTTAATTCAGTTAGTAGTGATGAAGTGTTTGATTATCTAATCGATCAAGCCGATCGCTTGGGCGCCAGCGATATTCATATTGAAAATCAACGTACTCATATTCGGATTCGGATGCGAATTGACGGAACGCTGCATCCGGTTGCTGACCTGGATTCGGATCGATATCGCGTGATTCTTGGAGCACTGGCGTCAAGGGCTAATTTATCGACCGCCTCAACCGAGCCTCAGTCTGGCCATATTCAAAAAGAAATTAACCGTGATGGCGCCACTCATTTGTTGAATATGCGCGTCGAGACCGTTCCAACGATGTACGGCCAGGACGCGGTCTTGCGTTTATTTAACTTTGATCAATCAATGTTAAGTTTAGATTTTTTGGGTCTAGGCACGGCCGAACGCGCTGAAATTGATGAGGTGGTTAGTCATCCACGTGGTATGGTTTTGATGGTTGGGCCAACTGGTAGTGGTAAGTCGACTACACTTTATAGCATCATTAACGCCCTAAATACCAGTGACGTTAAGATTATTACACTCGAAGATCCAATCGAATATGGTATAGCCGGTATTTCGCAGATTCCGATTAATACAACCGATGGCCAGAGTTTTGCTGATGGACTTAGGTCGATTTTGCGACTTGACCCAGATGTGGTGATGGTTGGCGAGATTCGTGACGCCGACACGGCTAAGTCAGCTATTCAGGCATCAATTACGGGACATTTAGTATTGTCTAGCTTCCACGCTAACAATACGTCGGCCGCCTTTAGTCGAATGATTGACCTGATCGGCGTTAACCCGATTTTTAGCTCGGCCATTCGGTTAGTGATTGCCCAGCGCTTAGTCCGCAAACTTGACGATAACAAAGAAGAATACGAGCCGGATGAGGCGACTAAAAGTTGGGTGCGCGATGTTTTAAAGGATTTGCCATCACATATTGAAAAGCCGGATTTGGATAATTTTAAATTATGGCGACCAGTGATTAGCGAAAGCTCACCGTTTGGTTATAATGGCCGAATCGTGGTGATGGAGCAGATGGTGGTTGGTGAGGCGGTCCAAAAATTCATACGTGGCGATATCAAGGATATTAACACTGATGTAATCGAGAAGGCCGCGCGTGAAGCTGGTATGGTGACGCTGTTGGAGCGTGGTGTCTTGGCGGCTCTTCGCGGCGAGACGACCCTGGAAGAGATTAATCGGGTTATCTAGCGCACGCTAATTACCGCTAATATTGCGGCTAACACTTTTCAATGGCGTTAATCTATGCTATAATTTACAGCTGATTGTATTTATAAATGTAAAAGTGAGAATAAAATGAGTTTTGAACTAATTAAGACAGTTAATGAAGCCCAAAAAAAGGCCAACGTTGTTGACGCTAAGAGTGGCGACACCGTTCGTGTCCACCAAAAAATTCGTGAAGGTAACAAAGAGCGTATTCAGATTTTTGAAGGCGTCGTTATCCGCACTGACCGTAAAGAATCACACACATCACGCATTACTGTCCGCAAGATTGCTAGTGGCGTTGGTGTTGAAAAGAGCTTCTTAATGCACAGTCCACTTGTTGAAAAGATTGAAATCGTTCGTCGCGCTAAGGTTCGCCGTAACTACCTATCATTCCTACGCAACCGAAGCGGTAAGAGCGCCCGTCTTCGTGGCCTGAGCTTTGACCGAGAAGGCGTTAACCGTCTTGATGAGCCAGCTGATGTTGTCGAAGAGCCAACCGAAGAAGTTAGCGAATAGTCAAAAACTCATTTACCAAGAAACACTCTCGCATGTCGGGGGTGTTTTGGTTATGATAAGACCATATGATACTTGGCATTGATGAAGTCGGACGAGGGCCATGGGCAGGACCATTGGTGGTTGGTGCGGTTGTTTTGGGTGGTGCACCAATTGAAGGTTTAACCGACAGTAAAAAACTATCGAAAAAACGCCGGGACGAACTAGATATTATTATTCGGTCTACGGCCTATGGTTTCGGTCTGGGTTGGGTGAGCGCGACCGAGATTGACGAAATTGGCCTATCAGCCGCTTTAAAACTAGCTACAATTCGGGCGGTCGAGCAAGTAAAGACGCCGTATAATGAGATAATTATCGATGGAACGGTTAACTTTTTAAAGGAGACTACAAAAGGCGCGTTTGTCACGACTATGAAAAAAGCCGATCTTCTGGTGCCGAGCGTCTCGGCAGCTTCAATTATTGCAAAAGTTGCCCGCGATAATTATATGGCCTTGCAAGATGAAATATATCCAGGCTATAGTTTTAGCGCACATGTTGGCTATGGCACGGCTGCGCACATCCAGGCGATTAATCAGCATGGTGTGACGCCACTGCATCGTCTGTCGTTTGCGCCGCTCAAACGATACCAAACTGCAGCGACTAAGCAGGTAAAGTCGTTGAGAGACGATAAGCTAACTACCAAGCAAATTGGTGATAGTGGCGAGGATGTGGCGTGTCGATATTTAGTCGGACGTGGCCACAAAATAATCGACCGCAACTGGAAGACTAAGTTTTGCGAAATTGATATTGTGTCAAAATATAAAAATATAGTTTATTTTACAGAGGTAAAATATCGTAAAAATGCCGAGCAGGGTGGAGGATTGGCGGCGATAACGCCTAAAAAACTTCGTCAAATGAACTTTGCTGCTAAATATTATGCTGTTAAAAACCAGTTAAGTAATACCGATCTACGGCTGGCGGCCTTGGCAGTAACTGGACAGCCACCAAAAGTCGAAACATTTTTAGAGGTTATTTAAGGCTTGTCGAACAGCGTCTTTATCACGTTCGATTAACTCGACGCGCCCTTCGATTTCACTAATGCCCATTTCAATAACGCGCTTTAGGGCTGGGATATCTTTTTTGGGTTCAAAGAAATCAATATATTCTTGTAGCTGTTGCTTGGTCGTAAGTGCGCCAGCAGTGTAGCGCGGGAAGTCGTCAAAACTTTTGTCAGACCCGAAAGTATCAATCACCCAACTCCAGTTGTCTCTAATCCACCGCCAGGCAGCAGCGCGGCTCTCACGGCCCCTTACTAGGTAGACAAACCAATGAGAGGCGTCTTGGGCGCGGACGATAGAGCTGTCTTTGATTTTATCAAGCAGCTGACCTATTTTTAACGGCGAGCGGGTACTTGTAATTCCCAAGCAGATATCTTGGCGTAGCTCACTGGACTGGCTGTCAGTATAGATCCGCAACAAATCGTCGACCAGCTGGTCTTCACCATAGCGAACAACCGAACTAATAATTAGTGGTCGCAGTTCGGCATCAAGCTCTTGCAGACTGTGGTTGTCGTATATTTCGCGGGCTTTGTCTAGAGTTGCCTGGTCTTCACTATAAAGCATCATATTAAGAATCGTGGCACGTAGTTTAGTATCATCTTCAGATTCATTAGGTTGTTGGTCCCAACCAAGACGGATGTACTGCTGACGAGCAAGCTTTGCCGATAGGTTACGGAGTTTTTGCTCGGTAGTTTCGTCATCTTCGACAAACTTGCGCAGCTCGCTTAGGGCGACATACATCATGGTCCATACGTGTTCGTCTGTCTCGTTTTGATATGCTTCGATTAGCGGAATGAGTCGTGCGGTCGAGGTATGACCACTACGAGCCAGCAAAGTCGTCTCATCCAGTAGTTGAATTCGATCGATAACGTTTAGTTTATTTTCGCGGATAGTGGCAATTAAATTACTCAACATCGGCTCGGAATAATTTGTTATATAGTGAGCCGTATCGCCAACGTTCAGCCGAGGACTATTGTTTTTAGGTATTTCAATCAACAATTCTCGTTCGGTCATTAAGTCAGGCATAGATGCGGGCAAAGCAGCCAGAGGAATTGGCCAAATTCGGTCGGATGGCTGGTGCGGACCGATGAAAAACTGCTCCTGCGATAACTCAATCTTGCCATTAACTTGGCTAGCACTGACCACGGGATAGCCCGGTTGTGATATCCAGGTGCTCATCATCTCGCTAATATTTTTGCCGCTTACCTGTGTAATCTCATTCCATAAATCATCCGCCTCGGTGTTGCGGTAGGCAAAATCGATGAAGTATTGTTTTAAGCCGGCTTGAAAATCGACATCGCCAACGTAATGTTGCAGCATTCGAAGCAGTCGGGCGCCTTTGGCGTAGACGATAGCACCATCAAACAAAGTGTTAATCTCATCAGGATGATTAACATCGATTTGAACTGGTTGGACGCCGTCAATGCTATCTCTTCGTAAGGCAGAGACGCTTTCACTGGTCGCGAAGTCGAGCCAAATATTCCATTCAGGGTAAAGGGCATCAATTGCTAAATATTCCATCATGGTTGCGAAACTTTCGTTTAACCACAGATTATTCCACCATTTCATCGTGACTAAGTTGCCAAACCATTGGTGGGCCAGCTCGTGAGCAATAACGGTGGCGATATATTGGCGGCTACTGATGCTACTAGATTTTGGGTCGGACAGCAAAGCAATCTCGCGATAGGTAATTAGTCCCCAGTTTTCCATGGCACCAGACGAAAAGTCAGGTAGGGCCACATGGTCTGATTTTGGCAGTGGATAGTTAGTGCCAAAATATTGCTCATAAAAATCAATTGTTTGCGCTGCGATGCCGAGGGCAAAATCAAGGCTAGCTTCTGATTGCGCCGGTGTTGCCCAGACATTAACATCGACACCACGTTTGGTTTTGGTTGACTTTTGAACCATCTCACCAACGACCCAGGCCAGCAAGTAAGTGCTCATGCGCGGCGTTGTTTGAAAAGTTGTCACCAGATTCTTCCCGTCGTTAGTTTGATAACTAATCGGCATATTACCTAAGACACTGACGCCAATTTCGGTCGTTAAACAAACGTCAAAAGTTGCCTTGGCTTCAGGCTCATCAATACAAGGGAAGACTTCGCGCGCATGATGGCTTTCAAATTGCGTGGCTAGTAATTCTTTTTTGACGCCATTATCTTCATAATAACAAGGGTAAAGGCCATGCATCGGGTCGGTAATATCGCCACTAAATTTAACAACAATGATATGGCTACCAGGCGCTAAGTCAGGATGTGAAATTCGAAGCTCATCGTTTGGTCCTTGGCTAAACTCTGCAGATTTACCATCGATAAGTGCCGATTCGATTACAAGGTCTTTCGCGTGCAGGGCAACCCAGTTTGAATCGCTTGGAAGATGGCCCCTAATCGCGACCAAGCCGCTAAATTTACGCCCCAACCTATTCATTGACAGTGATAAGTTATAATTTTCTGGTATAAAGGTCTTAATCAATCGGGGTACAGTTTGCATGTATCTTATTGTATCAGACGAACAGGTGTTAAAAGCTGCCGGTGGTGCA
>JAJZQE010000075.1 GCA_021847685.1 bacterium
GGCTGGTGATATTGCCGGGCACGACAAAGACTTCCCTGCCCTGATCGAGGGCGTGTGCGACGGTCGATAAGGTCCCACTGCGAACGGCGGCTTCGGTTACGACGACGGCATCAGCTAGGCCACTGACAATGCGATTACGGGCTAAAAAGTAAAAGTCGCGCGCCTCGGTACCTGGCGGATATTCACTAATAATAGCGCCGCCCTTGTCGATAATCTCTTTGGCTAGGCTTTGATGAGAGGCTGGATAGATAATATCGACGCCATTAGCGACAACGGCAATGGTTGTGCCGTCGGCATCAAGCGCTGCCCGATGCGCAATACCATCAACTCCAAGGGCTAGGCCGCTAATGATAACGATACCCTTTTGGGCTAATTCGTAACTTAATCGATAAGTCACCTCTTTCCCATAGGCAGTTGGCTTGCGTGAGCCGACAATCGCCACCGATGTTAAGCGTTTACTCGGCAACTTGCCAGTAAAATGTAATCTTTCAGGTTTTTTGGCAATAGTATCTAATAGCTGTAAATACTTATGCTCTAGAGGTGACGTGCTATTGATTTTCATACAATTTATGTCTATAGGTATTGACATTATGTCAAAGACGTGCTAATATCAGGAACGATTGGTTACATTGCGAGATTAACCAAAAGCACCTTATACCCCCTATTCTAACAGCGGTACATTAATATTCAATATTAAAACCGCGCATGTTAGGTTACATGCAATGTGCTTTTTAAGTAACTACCCTCCACTTCACTAGCGTTAAGCATTGCGTGTATACTAATCCCTTTAACCAGCGAACGTCTGCGCTTTGATCGAGACCGTTACGCTTGCCCCTTGGGTGGGTTAAAGGGTAAAACGGCGCCAGGTGATGCCCACCCTTACCTGGCGCTTTTTTATTTGGAAAAAAGCGATAATTATTGTATTATATAGATATCTTATGCAATTGGCATAAGCGTAGAGCGAACGGAGGCCAGCGATGGCAACCTCAGTTTATATCGTTTTGTTCGTTGTCGTTGTTGTTTCCACTCTGCGCTTTGTCGGCGCGTTTTGGGAGCACAATGTCGCCGACATCATCAAGGCATTCGGCGGGATGTCGCTGCTAGTCGGAATTTTGGTAAATTTTATTGCCCTTCGACACCTTGGTTACAGCTGGGCGACCTTGCCCAGTTGGGTTTACACCGTGCCGATTTGGGTTGGCGGCGGCATCTTTGTGACGACGAATCTTCTGGAACTAAGACAAGTTATGAAGAAGCCAAGCGTCGGTATCAACGACGAGTATATGCAAAAACCGCCCTCGTCCTAGTCCTATCCGCTGCTACGGGATGGCGGGCTGAGTCAGCAATGACTCGCCTGCCATCCGTGACTAACTCTCCAACAGATGGAGGGATTTTTTATATTTTGTGACTAGTAATCTCAAGTTTAGCCGAGCAAAATTGTTCGATTTGATCGATAACATGCGGCAGAACGGTTTTTTCAAGCTGCTCTAACTCTTCCTTACTAAAACGCGATAAAACAAAATCGGCATCATCAGTTTGATCGCGTAGCTTGTTCCAGATACCGATGCGAATTCGGTGGTAATCCTCGCCCAGATGACTATTAAGCGATTTGATGCCATTATTACCAGCGTCACTGCCCTGTCGGCGGGTTCGAATCGTACCAAATGGCAGTGCTAGGTCGTCATGCACGGCTAAAAAGTCGGTGCTAACATCAATATTATAAAAATCGGCCAGCTGTCGGGCGCTAATGCCGGTTTCGTTATAAAATGTCGTCGGTTTAACCAGTATTACTTTTTGCTCGGCAATTACGGTCTCGGCAATTTGGGCTTTAAATTTGGTCTTTTCTGACCATTTAAGGTTGGTCGAGGCGGCTAGCTGATTTAATACCAAAAAACCGACATTGTGGCGAGTATGGTCATATGTTTGGCCGGGATTACCTTGGGCGAAGATGATTTTCATATATTACCCATTCTAAACCATTTCGGCAGCGAACGTCTTTAAAGCTCGGTTGCGTCGCTGGACTTGGTCTTTTTGGCTAGTTTATCTTTTTGTAACTGCTCTTTTTCACGGTTAGCTTTAATCTGTTTTTCGTCGCGGAAGCTAAACCTTATTGGCGTACCGGCAAAACTAAAGGTTTCGCGGACATGGCGCTCTAGGTAGCGTTTGTAGCTCCAGTGAATAAATTTAAGGTTGCTGCCGTAGATGACAAACCAAGGTGGCGAAACGTCGGTTTGAACGATGTAGCGCAGTTTTGGATGGGTGTTTTTAAGACCAGCTGGCGGGTGGCGCTGAATAAGTTTTTGCAGTAAATCGTTAAGTTCACGGGTTTTAAGTTCTTGCTTGCGACGGGCGTCGATATCAAGGGCCAGGTCGAACAATTTAGTGACGTTTTGGCCAGTCACGCTACTGGTAAAGATTAATGGTGCCCAAGGCGTAAATTTGAAGGTGTTCGAGATTTTTGGTGCTAAATCGTCGCGTGTATAGGCGTCTTTATCTTCGACGCTGTCCCACTTGCTAATAACGATTACCATGCCCTTGCCGGCTTCGTCGATAATACCAGCTAGGCGTTGATCAAGCTGGGTGTTAAGTTCGTTGACGTCCATCAATAGGAAACAAACGTCACTTTCTTCGATTGCTTGCAAGGTACGTAGGACGCTGAACTTTTCGATGCCAACCTCTTGTTTGCCGGGTTTGCGCATACCGGCAGTATCAAGAATTTCGATATCACGGGCGCCATAACGAACCGAGATGCGGTTGACGTCGCGGGTGGTGCCAGCGATATTGGCGACAATCGCCTGCTGCTTGCCAGCTAGGGTGTTAAACAGATAGCTTTTACCGACGTTTGGGCGACCGATTAGCGAGACGCGCAGGATGTTGTCGGG